>JABJMI010000487.1 GCA_018659505.1 Planctomicrobium sp. | reverse complement strand
GATCTGCCAAGCCCTTGGCAGCTAAGCTCATCGTGACAAAACTTGTGAGCGGAGTCGCTTCGAGGAAGCCACCGGTAGTTGGCTGTATTTTCTTTAGAACTCGCAGGCTTTTCGAAATCGATACATCTCGTAACCATCCATGCAGAAGATTCCAGGGTCTACGAAAGTGATGTCGGACTTGTCCGATGGCGATGAGTGCCGGCAGTGCATAGCTGACAACAGGCAGGCGGATAGCGGCATAGAATTGGTGTGGCAAGCAGGCAAGTTCAAACGGTAACGCTGAGACTTCTTTCCAGTCGACAAGACCCGCTAGAGCACAATGCGTCAGGATCGGTACTGAAAAAGTTTTATCTTTCCCGTAACGCTTGATGACCGCTGGCACACCTCCAGCCTTATCAATGTATTTGGCAGCAGTTGCAACAGTGTTAGAATACTTCTCAGTTGTATTTGTTGCATGGAAGACAGCATGTGCCAGCATGGTTGTGGAAATATTGCTGTAACTCTTCAGCGTGTCGCCCCAGCCTCCATCAGCGTTTTGATACTTCGCAAGCCAAGCGAGTCCTTTCTGGATAAATGATCCAAGTTCTGATTCACGATCTGGCTTTTGTCGAAGCACCTGGTGTAGTGCCATGACCGCAGTGGCAGTCGAAAGCGGAGAGGTCGACAACTCCCCTGTCCAGTGCCCTTGCTCGTTTCTTTCGTTGAGCAAAAGAGATTTGACAGCATCGTAGCCTTGTTGCAATCTTTGGGGATCAATATCCAATTTCTTCATGGGGCAAACTTATTGAAAGCCGAATAGACCCCATGGAGAGTTGAATGTACTACGAGAGCATATTGGGTCACCCGCAATGAAGTGGACAACAAATGAAATCGTTTTGAACACGAAAACTTCCGTTCAAACATTCCCATCGTACATCTTCGAGAAGATCATTCTACCAGAGCTGTTTTGCAGTACACTTGTCACAATTGTATCGACATCTTTGCCAATTTCACGATGTCCGTTTTCGACCACGACCATTGTTCCATCGTCGAGGTAACCAATCCCCTGATTTTGATTATCACCTTCTTTTATAATTTTAATACGAACGTGTTCGCCAGGGATGAATCGCGGCTTCAATGAATTGGCAACGTCGTTCAAATTCACGACATCGACACCTTGTACACTCGCAAGCTTATTGAGATTCACATCATTTGTGACGAGCCGACCGTTCATTTCCTGACAAAGATCGACAAGCTTCTGGTCGACTGTTTTCTCTTTGTCCTCAATGGTTTCATGAACTTTAATTTCCACCTTAGGGTCTTGCTGTAATCGCTTGAGGACATCGAGACCTCGTCGACCTCGGCTTTTGCGGATTTTATCCTGGCTGTCTGCGATGTCCTGAACTTCTTGCAAGATGAAGCTAGGAACGATGAATTGTGTATCGACGATGTTTGTTTCCATCACATCTGCAATACGGCCATCGATCAAAGCACTGGAATCCAGCACCATCGGGCGTCCCCCTTTGAGTTCTCTGGAAAACTCAACATAAGGAATCACAAAACGGAACTGGTCCTTCGTTTGCAATAAAAACGTCACACAGAGGTAAGGCAAGATTAAAATCGCCATTAACGTGACGCCCCCTCCGATCGCGAATCCCTCGGCATTCATGGAATCAAGCATCGCAAACATGGGAGCCAAAGCGAGGTTCATCAGGTAGGTCAGCAACACTCCAATTAAGAGACCAAAGTAAATCGCAGAAATGACCTCCACTCTTTTTCTTGGAATCAATACGTCAATTAGCAATATTGAAAGCACAATCGCCAACATGACGAAGAATGACAGCACTGGATTCTGTAGAACGATCGTTGGCGCAGCGGAGTTTTGATTGAAAGCGAATGTCGCAATCGCTCCGACGCAAACAACGATGTAAATAGCCCGTATAATGAGAAGCAACATATCTAAATCGCAACTTTGTATTTAGGTTTTCGAAATCTGATAGCCAGTCGCAGAAACCAATCTCGACTCAATGTCCCCTAAGTAATCCGTTTATATCTTAGATAGCCTGCCGAAAGAATTCTACAGCACCCGCAAGACACAAAAAAAAGCAGCGACCCGAAAAGGTCGCTGCTCAAAATTTGCATTGGATTACTAAGTCTTAGTAATCATCATTACTTAAGATTCTTTGACCGTAACGGTTTCCATTTGAGGAGACCAAACTTACATATACAGTCTGATCGATGTTCTCTGAAATATTTCTTCCAGACCCATCACCAAAAATGACATTGACTGAACTCGTATGGAGGGAACTTGGGCGCGGCGACTGACCAGCAGTTGAGATTCCAAGTCGTGAGTTGATACTGCCAAGTTCGACTACTGGAGGACCAGCAGCAGATGGCAAAACCGTAGTGACATGAGGTTGCAAAGCTGTCTGTGGTGCGCCAGCACCGTAACCACCAGCAGTACCATTCGCTGTGATCGTACTTACATTTGT
>JABJMI010000329.1 GCA_018659505.1 Planctomicrobium sp. | reverse complement strand
GGGGACGTGAACTGCTCGGAATCGCAGACTTGATCGCTGAAAACATCTGGCCCGAAAATGGAAAGAAGTCTTTCGATGGAGAGACCGTTTTGCTTGGAATCACTTGGAAGCCGACGCCGGATGGTGTGTTCACTAGGTTTCACATCTCAGACATCTGGTTGGATGACATCGCGATCAAGCGCGCCGCCGATCATCAAGCCGAGACCCACAAAGCTTTCATCCGCAGTCGCTGGTTGCCCGCCTGGGTGGAAGCCGTTGAGTATGGCAAGTTCGGACGTGCTACTGTCACCGCGACCTTGTTTGGCGGTATGAGTGATTCTCTTTACGCCGATTTCAAGAAGGATGTTTCCGCCATGATGAATCCCGTCGAGAACACGTTGAAGCACACGCACGGCGCATACGGTCCTGCGCACATGGCATCCAGAGGTCCCATCCTCGACGTCACAAAGACGGAAGGAAAGATACCCTTGGGCAGCAGCGGTATTCAAATTCGCTTCGAGACCGACCTCATCATCGAGGGCATCCGCCCCGGCAGAGTCGTCCGAGTCCGTCCAGCAAGCTGGCCGCAGGTCCAAGTGCCTCGCGAGGAATACTTAAGCGACCCCAGCCCCGAAGAACGCTTCCCTACTCCAGCCATCTTCCCGAAGTATTGATGTTACAGGAAATATTCTCCCTCGCCTAAATCTCTCCTTCCGAAACAGGAACACACTGGGGACAGTCTCAGAAATGTCGCTTTTCTATTGGAAAAGCCCCTGAGGGACAAAAACCCTAATCACCTTTAAACAGGATAAATCCAAGGTAAAACTCGCTGCGAGAATTGAAATGTTGACCGTTGGAGAGGTTGAGATTCAGCAGTCAACTGCAACGGACGAATTTTTAAGTGTCACAAATGCCATCAGCGCAGACCGCAATCTCAGTTGACCACCCTTTTCAACTTCCAGAAAATTCAAGCCGCCCGTCGCCTATAGTTTTTGAGCAGTCCACCAAGTCTGGTCGAACAGGCAACGTCTATTAGCTTGATAGTAAGCACTTCTTCCAGTGGTTGTTCCCAACCAGGCGGCAGATTCTCTCTTGCAGGATGCCCGCTTTCATTGATGTACCAAGTCTGAGCCTCACGGCAGATGTGATTGAGATGCTTTTCTGAGACGACCACGAATTCATTTAAGACTTCATCGCTCTATAGAGCGCTCTCAACACTTGCAAAGTTGTTAACTCAGCCAAAAGAAATTCGTATAATCGAACGGAAGTCTGCGGAGACCGAATCGGACAAAAACCTGAAAAGTTCACACCTCAGAGAGACTTACGTGATATTGGCGCTCTAGCTTTTAGTTCGTATCTCCTTCTTGTACGGGTAGGAACAAGCCACATAAGCGAATAGCGTTTGAGGAGTTTGCCCCTGTGAAATAAACATGGAGAGGAGGAGGATACACTGATTTGCTGCCGTCAGCGAACTCTCATATACTAAACTCCCAACCTCTGCGCTTACCCTCGAACCTCTCTATTATCATTCCCTTTCCACGCCAACTCGTCAGTGCATTCATATTGCATGACATCTTATGAAGAACGACAATCAGCTTATGAAGAGTCTGAAAATCGTCATCCTGTTGATTATTAGCACTGGCAACATGGCAGCTAGCGCGGAGGTTCCAATCACTTTGGAGCAGGCTAAAGAATTGGGTCGAATGAAGTCCAGTTTTTTGAAAACAACTCAGGCAGATCTGACAGCCACTCGCGGCATTCCAAAATCAAATCTTGAGTACTTTCAAGATTCGGTGAGACCGATCCTAAACAAGAGCTGCTCAGGGTGCCATGGTCCAGAAAAATCTGAGGGCAGGCTTCGTGTTGATAAGCTGAATGCTGACCTGTTGCATGGCCCTGACGTTGAACAATGGCGAGAAGTCTACAACGCCCTGAGTAATTCGGAGATGCCACCTGAAGACGATCCTGATTATAAGCTGGCCGATACAGATCGTGGCAACATTGTTAATTGGCTGAGCGATGAATTGAATAAGGCGTCTCTCATACGCCGGAACAGTAAAGAACACTCGTCTTTTCGCCGATTGACGAAGTACGAATACAGCTATGCACTCCAAGATTTACTGGGCTTGCCCGATGACCTCGCAGCTAATCTTCCTCCGGAAACTGCGTCGGAGGATGGTTTCCAAAACAATTCCGAAATGCTCCAGATGTCTGCAATGCAGTTCGAGACCTATCGTGAGATTGGTCTGAAAGCTCTTAAGCGCGCCACCGTGATTGGCGATCGTCCGCAACCAGTCACTTACATCATCTCGATGCAGGAAGAGATGCAGAAGGCGACGTCCGGAAACGAGGATAAGACTTTCGAAAAGGACGATGAGAGCTACAGCAAAAACAGGAATCGACAGCATCTGTTTAATCGAGAGACTGGCAAAGGTATTCATTTCTCAAGTGGAAAGTCGACGCCCCAGCCTGATGCCATCGAAAATCAAACGCGCGAAGTTTCTCCCATCGTACTGGTTCTTCCGCGTTCCAATGAGTTGAAACTGAATCTGGATCGCTTTCTTCCAGACGAAGGGATCATGCGCGTTCGTATTCGAGCTG
>JABJMI010000151.1 GCA_018659505.1 Planctomicrobium sp. | reverse complement strand
CTCGCGACATAACTTCCAATGCACCACTCACACGGTTCAGTAGACCGGTGAGATCGTCTGCTGCGACTTCTGCCTTTTGACTGAAACCTCGCAAATCACAAAAGAGAACAGTGACATCGGATTCTCGAGGTTTTAGTAAATCGATGTTAAGCTCGTGGTGCTGTCCCGTTTCTTCGAGTGCAGTTAGAATTGGCGGAGAGAGGAACCTTCGCAATACCGACAATTGTCCTTCCATACGGTTCATGCGTTGTGACGAACAGATCACTTCCCCGACTAACTGAGCAAACCTGACGTCCGATTGAATGTTCTGCCGTATTTGATTTTCTTCAATGAATGGTGAGTCTAATTGCCCCGCCACATAAACACACCATCTTTCTTGTTCCGAGATTTGTAACGGAACACAAAACGCCCAATCGAACTCGGCAGCCATCGTATATTGCTGAGAAACATCGGGGCTTTTTTCCCAAACATGCAGTACAGTCTTCTTGCCACCTAAGGCCTCTTTTAACAGCCTGATGCTAGGTCGAAAGACTCCTTCCGTTTCGGATCGCCTCTCCCAGGCATGAACTTCGACTTGTTCGGTTTGATCAAGCGAAACAACAGCTGCCGCTTCGGCGTAGCGAACTCCCGCCAATATTAATGAAACGAGTTTCGTCGCTGACTCTTCACGCGAAGTCGATTGATCGATCACTTCCGGCAGGCGAGCAAGTGCCTCCAAGCGACGGTCTGCGTCCGCGAAATGCACCTGCTGTAACTCTTGATGAGTAAATGTGAGTTCCTGAAAAGGCGCATCTGGCGAATCAGAAGTCGGCGCAACTTTGTTCAGGTAAAATGCTGTTTTTCCGACGATGAATTTATCGGGTGCTTTTGAAGTCCCAGATTTTAATTCTTCACCATGTACAAAGACTGGGTTTCTTGATGTCGGGTGTACATTCAGATTGACGAACTCTTCAAAGACTTCAAGCGTAAGATGCTTTCGAGAGAGTTGAGGTTCCCAAGTCGCAGGCGAGTCACACTCAGCAGAGCGACCAACAGAATATTGACGACCCTTCTCTAGGCGCAACTTCCAACGCTGTCTCGGTTCAGGGCCTTGTGCAATCAACTGCCACATTCAATATATCATTCGTGCCAGGAACAAGATCTTCAGTAAATCGTCTAATTCAAATTGAAGATTGTGATTCTAAGTATTTATCTCCAGAGGATAAACCTCTGGTGTTTCATTGGTCTGCTCTGCAAGTCGCAGTTGTCCGCAAGCTGCGTCAATATCTGCTCCTTTTCGTTTGCGAACTGTCGCATTTACATTCCATGATCGAAGAGTCTCAACAAACTGATTAGTTCGAGGAGATGAAGGAGCTTCTAAAGAGAGTGGGGCGACTTCATTCATCGGAATCAGGTTCACATGAGCGTTTCGATGCTTGAGCAATTTTCCCAGTTCGACTGCTTGTTTGTCGGCATCATTCACGCCTGCAAGCAACACATATTCGTAGGTGATTCGGCGGCCTGTTTTATCGAAATAGTCATCCGCTGCTTGCATGATTCTTTCGAGTTGAATGTTTTTGTTGACCGGAACAATTTCATTTCTCAGATCATCATTGGGAGCGTGCAGCGAGACCGCCAAGTTGAACGGGATGTTCATCTCTGAAAGTTCTTTAATCTTTTCAGGAAGACCGACGGTTGAAACGGTGATCCTGCGCGCTCCGAGTCCCATGCCTCCTTTTTCATTCAATGTTAACAAAGCGGGGATCAAGTTTTTCAAATTCGCGAGCGGTTCGCCCATTCCCATAATGACGACATTGGTAATTCGTTCCTCGCTGGTCAGCAACCTGTCGAGGCGAAGGATCTGATCCAGGATCTCACCTGTAGACAAATCACGCTTGAGACCGAGTAACCCGCTGGCACAAAAGACACACCCCATCGCGCAGCCAATTTGTGTGCTGATACAAACGGTTTGCCGCTTCTCTTCTCGCATGAGAACACATTCAACATGTTCTCCATCTTTCATTTCAAGGAGCAGCTTTTCGGTTCCATCTTTAGAAACTTGATGTCGTACCGTGCTTGACCCAAAAAGTTCAAACTCTTCTTTCATAAGGTTTCGCAACCCTGCAGAGACGTCGTGCATTTCGTCAAACGAATT
>JABJMI010000156.1 GCA_018659505.1 Planctomicrobium sp. | reverse complement strand
CACTGCTTCGGTGATTTACTTACTCCCGTTCATTATCGGTGCATGAATGCTCGATCGGTAAGCTATTACGCACTTTTTAAATGGTGGCTGCTTCTAAGCCAACATCCCGACTGTCATAGCACTCAAACATCCTTTCTGACTCAGTAAATCTTGGGGACCTTAGCAGGTGGTCTGGGTTGTTTCCCTCTCGACCGCGGAGCTTATCCCCCGCGGACTAACTCCTAAGATAGTCTCAATGGTATTCGGAGTTTGGTCACAGTGGGTACCCCGGGAGGGGCCCCAGCCGAAATCAGTCTCTCTACCCCCATTGAGTAGTTTCTTAAGGCTAACCCTAAAGTTATTTCGGAGAGAACGAGCTATCCCCTGGTTTGATGAGACTTTTACTCCTCCCCACAAGTCATCCCCCCATTTTTCAACATAGGTGGGTTCGGTCCTCCACGCAGTCTTACCCGCGCTTCAACCTGCTCATGGGTAGTTCACCAGGATTCGCGTCTATTGCCACAGACAAAATCGCCCTATTCAGACTTGGTTTCCCTTAGGCTCCGATCCGTAAGATCTTAACCAGCCTATGACAATAACTCGCCGGATCATTATGCAAAAGGCACGCCGTCACACGACTCCGAAGAGTACTGTGCTCCGACAGCTTGTAGGCACATGGTTTCAGGTTCTTTCCCTCCCCTAGAAGGGGTTCTTTTCATCTTTCACTCGCGCTACTTTTTACTATCGGTCGTTGGTTAGTATTTAGCCTTGCGAGATGGGCCTCGCAGATTCAGACCGGGTTTCACGTGACCGGTCCTACTCGGGTGCTGACTAGCTGTTTCATACTTTCGAATACGGGACTCTCACCCTGTTTCGTTCCGTGTTCCAGCGGATTCTTCTAGTAATTCACAATACATATTGTCAGTCCCACAACCCCACATACCGTAATATGTGGTTTGGGCTAGTCCCTTTTCGCTCGCCACTACTCAGGGAGTCGAGTTTTCTTTCTTTTCCTGTGGGTACTTAGATGTTTCAGTTCCCCACGTTCGCCACCCTTTCGGGTTAATTCAGGTATCCCGGGATCAACGCTTGTTTGACAGCTCCCCCAGGCTTTTCGCAGCCTTCCACGCCTTTCATCGCCTACCAACGCCAAGACATCCCCCATGTGCCCTTAGTAGCTTGACCACTTTAGTTCTAATCACGCAAAACACTTTAAATTAAAGCATTCAGTTAACTTAAACTTCAGTGACAAGCATTGATATATCATCTTTCGATGACACCGTAAAAACGTGTAATTCTAAGAGCTCTAAAAATCTTTTGCGTCGCAACGCTTCCAGCAAACCGGCTAGGAATTCTGAAATCGTCGCGACATAGATGCCACGCGTCTTGTTGCCAAATTTTCAAATAACAGATCGCACTGCTTGGTGCGACTCGCAAGCTTGCGAAGCGAAACTACTTATGCAAATAGTAAAGCTTTGAGGCTTGCTTTGCTTTCGGGCGTTGCCTTCAAGCGGGGCGGGATATTAGGGAGAGAAGAAGTTGAGGTCAAGCGACTGCGAAACCTTTTTTAACTTTTTCTTTCTTGTTTCTCTATGAGCCCAACAGGGCTTGAAAAACACCTATTCGTAAAACTATCCCAGCAATACGATTAGAAACTGGAGACGATGGGGCTCGAACCCACAACCCCCGGCTTGCAAAGCCGGTGCTCTCCCAATTGAGCTACGTCCCCGAAAGGGAATCATTCCAGCAAACACCAGAACTATATGACAAGCATAAACACTTGTCCTGAAAAAGTGAAGTGGGCGTGCCAGGATTCGAACCTGGGACCTCAGCTTTATCAGAGCTGCACTCTAACCAACTGAGCTACACGCCCTTTCTCACCAAGTGGCGAGCTCGGAATCTTATCGGCAGCCAATTCCCGCGCCAACCTAAAATTCATGAAATATTTCACTTTCCAAGGTTTACTGCCTCTTCGCTCGAGCAGTAATTATTATTACCCGCAGAGGTTCACTCCCGCATTGGGCATTCTCCAGTTCCTGAGCAAGCGGTTTAGTAGTTTTTCTGACGCTGATATTTACCCTCTGTTTTTATTGTGAGTCCCTGAGACATCAGCCATCGACCTATTTCTACCCCGCATGATCAATGACGGAGCTGCCTGTTGAAGATCACTCGTCCAACTGTTGTTTTTTTGTACGACATTGCATTTCGTACTCGCGACAACACCAATCTGTGCAACCAGCCAGCAACAATCATCCCTGTGACCATGCACAACGCTGACATGAACATGGCATCGTTTTCTTCTATGTAGTTTGGTGGAACTACTAACCATGCAATCAGCGGGCCCATTACAGAACCAGTGAAGAGAGCCAAGCTATAAGAAGTGGATGCCATTGTGAGTCCCAAGGTTTATCCCGAAATTGCCTGCCCTGACTCCTGATTAACAAGTGGTACGGCAGCCATCTCCGGTAAACAAACTTGAGCTATTTTTGAGTCTCAATCGAATTTCCCAACATTCGGGTTTGATCACAAAAGAACGCCACCTCCGACTCAAGCATTAGCTCCACTTTGCCGATATTTACGGTGATGCAAGTTTTGCCGGCACTCGCAGGGAGATACTGCCAGCATGCGGAACCAAGGAAGGATCACATGCAACCTAGACTCAAAATCTACACTGGTGAAGATTCCGAAACATTTGATGCACCGCCAGCGATGGCGATTGGGTTCGGAGAACTCATGCAGATCATCGACGAAGCAAGTCGGTCTCAGCGATCTTGGCTGAGAGATTTTTCTCACGACGACGTTATGATTACCGAGGATCTTTATGAAGTGCTAACAGAATATTCGAGGTTGCGTCCTGGTGCGTGAGCACATCGCCCCAGAGAAAATTAGCCGTTCGCAGTACAGGGAACGGCTAACCTCCTGAAAGCAATCAATCCTTTCGTTAGGAATTCATCGCTCGAACTTCGGCTTCTTTCGCTTTCGCGTCTTCTGCTTCTTGAATCTTCCCGCACTTCACGTAAATCACGGAGAGTTGCGTGTAGGAAAACGAGTCATTTGGAGCGATTTCGCAAACCTTCTTTGCATGCTCAATCGCTTCGTCGAAACGCCCAATTCGCTGTAAATAGACAGCGAGTGCTGAGTGCGAATCACCATGCTGAGGATCGACTTCGAGAACTTCCTTCAGTTTGCTAACTGCTCCTTCTAGATCGCCTTGATTCTTTAATTCAACTGCTTGATCGTACATTTCGTGAGTTGTAGGCATGATGTTTCTGCTATTTCCTAATGGTGCGGTTAAATATTCATTAACAACGAACCTCTGTTCGTGATACTGTCTCATTCACACTTGTGAGTGGCATCGAAGAGGTCTGTAGTATCAGGATTCTCAATTTACTGAGAATAAGACGTTCATCATAGAAAGACCTTCTCTCGCATGAAACAGAAGCGACCATTCACCCAAAATCAGAACGATTCCTGTATCGTTACTGATTTGACGCTCCGAGAATTGATTGTTAATTTACGCCCCTTTCGGCAAACCTTGACGATTATAATTCATTAAACAAACTTGATGGATCTACTTGTTAGCGTTTCATTTGTGAAAATGAGGGATTTTATGAAAGTCCCGCTTTTCTCTGTCCGATCAAAGTAGCACAGGCAGCTTGAGTTTGAGCAATCAAAGTCAGCAACTGTCAGTGGCTCAGTAGCCAAGTGGCCTAAGGCGACGGATTGCAAATCCGTTATTCCCCGGTTCGAATCCGGGCTGAGCCTCTTTGATTCTCTCGATTGCATTCACAAGTTGTGAATGCTTAAGAATCTCAATTTGAATGAGACAAATCAGGATTGCACTTTCTTGTAAGGTGCAGTCCTTTTTTTGTCCATATCGCTGAGAATGCTCTTCCCAGGCGAGACGAGCAGCCCCCAAGACGCAAGAAGACTGGTTTGTTTGAAAGAAATCTCATTCGGTGGAATAGTTCACAAATTTTCACGATTGGACGTTCCGATAACTCTTCATAAGCAAGGCAAGAAGCCAAGCAGTGATTTGCACACCTCAAATCCGCAATGCCTCTCAGGCTTCGGAGTTGTCACTGCAAAGATACTTGAATCAATTAGGAAGATGACTCATGAAACCTCTCGTCGCATGTGCTGCCGTACTTTCTCTCTCTCTCTGCTCGATGATGGCAGTTCAAGCGGCACCGCCATTCAGTCTTGCTCGCCCCAGCGAACATCAACTGAATTGGCAATCAAACTTGCAGGCAGCTCATCGCCAGGCAGTCTCAGAAAACAAACCAATGCTGCTGGTTTTTGGAGCTGATTGGTGCCACTTCTGCAAGAAATTGGAGAAAGAGACTCTAAATTCAAACGAAATGGCAAAGTACATCAACAGCGAGTTTGTCCCCATCCACCTGGACACCGACAAAGACAAGAAGGTCGCAGAGATCCTAAAGGTCTCTTCATTGCCGTGCTCAATCGTCCTCAGTCCGAATGCAGACTTGCTCGGGAGAATCGAGGGGTTTCACACGACTGCACCGTTTCATAAGCAACTGGCTGCAGCGAAGCAACGGCTTCAGATTGTGCAAAGAACCTCTAGTTCTTCGCAGTAAGAGCATTAACGTTTCGCCCCACGCTTTAAGTGTGGGGCAAAACGACATTGGTCACTCTATTAAATTAATCTTTGCCCAGTCTTTTTTGCCCGCACGCACGATCATGCCCGGCACGAGTTGAACCCATTCGGCTTTGTCAGCGATCTTCGTTTTCTGATCATCATGCAAGTAAAAGACCGCGCCACCTTTAATTCGCTGCATCGCCTGACTGGTAGAAGGCACGAGCTTGAGCTCTTTGAGAAGCTGCGCAGCTTGCAGGCAGCCATCTTCATTTAATTGGCTGCGACTGAGAGCGACTTCTGGGATGTCAGACGGCAGGTTGCCTTCGCCAATCTCTTTTTGCCAACGGGACGCCGAAGTATCAGCTGCTTCGGTATCGTGGTATTCAGTGATGACTGTCTTTGCCAGGCGAACTTTGGCTTCTTTGGGGTGACCAGCGAGTATCTGATCGATCTCCGTGAGATCAATCGCAGTGAGGAGCTCGTAATATGCCTTCATCACAGCATCAGGCAACTGCATGAACTTCTTCATCATTTCGTACGGATCTTCAGAGATGCCGATGTAGTTGCCTAAGCTTTTCCCCATGCGGCGAGTTCCGTCTGTCCCGACGAGAATCGGTGACATTACTCCGATTTGCTGATTGAGTTCCTGATCTTTTTGCAAATCACGAGCCAGCATGAAGCTGTAAAGCTGCTCTGTTCCACCAAGTTCAATGTCCGACTTAATAACGACAGAGTCCCAGGCTTGCATGATCGGGTACAAACATTCATGCAGAAAAATAGGAACTTCAGCTTTCATTCGTTTCGCGAAATCGTCGCGACTGAGAAGTTGAGCAATCGTGACCTTGCCGCAAAGATTCAAAATCTCCGCCAAGCCCATCTCTCCAAACCAGTCCCCATTGCGATGGACCTCAGCCTTTTCTAAGTCAATCACTTTGCCGACTTGATTCAAATAGTACTGTGCATTTGCCTCCACCTCTTCAGCCGAGAGCTTCTTGGTCCGAGCTTCATCGCGACCACTCGGGTCACCGACCATTGCAGTTGCATTGCCGATAATAATGACAGCTTGATGACCTAAGTCCTGAAACTGCCGCATCTTCCGCAGTGGGACACTATGCCCCAAGTGGACATCAGCAGCTGTCGGGTCGATACCATACTTGACCCGCAGCGGTATCCCGGACTCTCGACTTTTGTTGAGTTTCTGAGCAAGCTCTTCTTCAGGGACAATCTTTTCGACACCACGTCGAAGGATTTTTAATTGATCTTCTACTGGCAGGAAGGACATGGTTCTCAGCGACGTTAGAGTCTAATAGATCAACATGCGCGCACGGTGTTCGCATGTTTTTGAAGGATTTAGGATTCAACAATATTAAAGTGAACGTATCGTTTTTTGTTTTCTTACCCTTGCCCCTCGATCCCTAGCCCCTTGACCAAGCGGTTCGTATGAAACTTTCCTATTGGGTTGCGGACGAAAAAGCCGCGTCAGGACAGAAGTGCCAGTACTATGTCGCAACGCAGCCAGTTGTCAAGTTTGAGTTGCAGCGATCGATAATCGTCAAGTTAGGAAAAACCGTGAGCTAACGCTCATTGGCCATGCCGGAACTGTTGTCTGACCTCGGAGCGAATCCTTCGCGAGCAAAAGAAGCGTAGGAAATGCTATTTGTTGTCGCTGGAAATTATTGACTGAACTCAATCTCGCCTAGATTTGTCATTGCGAGTAGAATGTCGTTCATGAACTACGTCGTAATTGCGATAATACCCATTATCTCTGCACGACTTGTCTTTGATTTTCCACCTTTAGTCACACTTCAACCTTTCCAAGCATCATGCGCAGCGAATCCGAAAAGCCGATCAACGATAATCCTTATTCCATTCCGGTCGCTGATCGCCTGAAGCGTTTGCCACCTTACTTGTTCGGAAAGATCAATAAGGTGAAATATGACAAGCGAGTCGCTGGCGTCGATGTCATAGATCTCGGAATGGGAAATCCAACTGACCCGCCCGATCCGTTGATTCAAGAGAAAATGACACAGGCTCTGCAAGACCCGAAAAACCACCGCTATTCGGTCTCCAATGGGATCGGAAATCTTCGAGCGGAAGTCGCTAAGCGTTACTACAAGCGCTACGGAGTGAGTCTCAATCCAGACGACGAGATCATTGCCTGTATCGGGTCCAAAGAAGGCTATAGCCATATGTGTCTCGGTTTGATGGGACCAGGGGACACTGCAATTGTTCCCTCTCCAACATTCCCGATTCATATGTATTCGGTCATGCTGGCAGCTGGAAATGTCATTGCCCTGGATGTCCGACAACCTGACGTATTCTTACAGAACGTCGCCTACACTTGCGAACACCTGTACCCGAAGCCAAAAGTCGTCGTCGTAAACTTTCCTCACAATCCCTCATCAACCGTGATTGAAGCTGATTTCTATGTCGAGTTAGTCAAGCTGGCTAAGAAGTATGGATTCATGGTCATCAGTGACTTTGCCTACGCAGACATCTGCTTCGATGGTTATGTCGCTCCCAGCTTCCTTTCAACACCAGGCGCAATTGACGTAGGTGTCGAACTCACATCAATGAGCAAAAGCTACAGTATGGCGGGCTGGCGAATCGGCTTCTGTGCCGGCAACAAAGAAATGGTTCGCGCTTTGACAACAATTAAAGGTTATTACGATTACGGAATCTTCCAGGCGATTCAAATCGCTGCCATTGTCGCTATGAGGCACTGTGATGCAGCGATTGAAACTCTCGCTGCCGAATATCAATTGCGTCGGGATGCTCTTTGTGAAGGATTGAATCGTATCGGCTGGGACGTTGAAAAACCAAAGGCCGGCATGTTCGTCTGGGCAAAAATCCCAGACCAATACGCCCATATGGGATCCATTGACTTCTCCATGAAACTCCTCGAGGAGGGCGGAGTCGCAGTCAGTCCTGGGAGAGGATTCGGCGAAGATGGAGAAGGTTACCTTCGACTGGCGATTGTCGAGAATAGTCAAAGGCTTCGTCAGGCGGTCCGAGAAATTGGAAAATGTGCTCCCGTGCAAACTACTGAAGTGCCATAGTAAAGGTTGTTAGTGTCTAGATGGGGACCACTATGAATTTCGAAAAACTTTCGGTGAAAGAGATTCTTGATATCGCGAACCCGATGATGGACAATTTAATGAGTGCTTCGACAGAAATTGACCATGAGAGGCACACTAGGGACTTTACCGCCCGAATGAAGAGGATCGTAACCAAAGATCATCTTCAAAATGTCTGCGAAGATTATCAGGCTGAAAAAGGGTTCTTTGGAGAACGCAAGCTAGTAGCAGTCTTCAGACGCCCCGATTCCGCAGCTATTGTGTGGAAACAATCATTCACAAAAGCAAAAGGTGAATTCGTTGCGGAAATGGTTTTAGTTCACCAGAACGGCAGTTTTTTTTGTGATCATGCAATGGTGTTCTAGCGAAGTGCCAACGGACAAAGTCTCCACTACGCCGCTGATACCGACCGTTCAACTTGACGAATGAATTGAGATTCGCAAAAGAATGTGACTCATTTACGATATTGAATGCTTACTACCGTACTTGCGAATTGACAAGAGTCAGGGGCAGATTACGATACTAAGGGTTCAAAATGCTTTGTTTCATGAAGAACCATTTCGTGTTTCCTTTTATCGGTGAGAAGAATGTCAATTCCAGTCACACATGAAGACATCGATGGTGTGCAGGTGCTGACAATTGGTTCAGAGAAATTCAGCATAGATGAAGAAAATCTCGAAGAGATCAGCCAAAAACTACTCGATCAAGTCGTAAGCCTACCGCCAAAAGTCATCATTGACATGCGGCACGTGAATTTCTTTGGCTCATCATTTATCGAAACATTATTCCGCGTCTGGAACCGAATCAAAGAAGCGAACGGACAATTCGGAATTGCCAACCTCGAAGAGTACTGTCGGGAAATCCTAAAAATCACGAACCTCGATTCCGTCTGGACAATCTACTCAGATCTCGACTCAGCAGTCAAAGCTCTCTCCGAAGAAGCTTAAGGTTAAGTTAAGCTTGCACTACTCTTCTTTCTTAGGAACTGAGACCAAGATTTCATCCCCTTCGACTTTCACCGGGTAGCAATCCGTCTTCAAGTCTGATTTTGGATTGTCGAGCCAAGATCCATCTTTCACGCAGAATCGCCAAGCGTGCCACGGGCACATGACGGCTCCATCCTCAACATGTCCAGATGCCAGGGATGCTCCCATGTGTGGACAGAAGTCATTGATCGCATGGTATTCGCCATCGACAAAGAACAGCCCAATTACCTTCCCATTGACTGGATAGCTCCGCCCCTCACCTTCTGGGATGTCACCGACTTGAGCAATGGAAACAAACTCTGGCATACCGCTAGCTCCGATAAAGGGAACATGGCAAGAAAAAAGCGGTTCGCAATTTCAAACTGCGAACCGCTCTACGGATCTGACTACTCTTAACCATTAACGGATAAGAGAGTGAATGCTTTGGCTTTTAAGCCATTCTCTGCCAACACTTGGGAGACAGTTTTTGAATCGTCCTTCGCGAACGCCTGTTCAGTCAGCACGCCAGCTTCTTCGCGGAAGTAGACCTTCATACGACCATCAACGATTTTCTCGATGATGTTATCAGGCTTCCCACTCGCCTTGGCTTCTTCGGTCAAACGATCACGTTCTGCTTGGACAGCTGCCGGGTCGACAGCATCAACTGTCGCAACAGTCGGTCGCAAGGCAGCGATGTGCATCGCAACATCACGTAAAACGGAAGGATCTTTCGCTTCCCCTTCAGCTTGGAAGAGACAAGCAGTCTTGCCATCGTGGTGGACATAAACGCCCACAGGACCTTCAACACGAGCAACTTTTCCGACAACAATTTTCTCACGAATCTTGTTGACAGTTTCCTCGTAAAGCCCTTTCAAGGATTTTCCGTCAGAACTTGATTGCTCGAACAAAGCTTCCCCAGAGTCAGCCCCAGGACCAGAAAGAAGCTGCTCAACAGCGGCATTTCCAACAGCTGCGAGTCCATCACTTCCAGCGACCGGAGCCGATTCACAAAGCATCACAACGGCAGCGGCTTCGCTTCCATCTTCTTTGACTTTAGTAAAGATCTTTCCTTCAGCTGTTTCGTTGTCAGAACGCTTGTCCATGACTTTTTCGAACTGCTTCTGCAGAATCTCAACGGCCTTTTCTTCATCTCCACCTGCTTCAACGAGAGCTTTTTTGCACTCCATCATTGGCAGGTCTGTTCTTTCACGCAGTGCTTTGACGGCAGCGGCTGTGATTTCGGCCATCTCCGACTTCCTCCTCAATCCAAATCTGTTCGACTTAGGCAATTTAATGTGCTGGCGATCACCGCCAGACACCGATGGCAACAAGCCATCAAAACTTACACCGATGGCACGAGACCATCTTATTATTTGACATCAACCAAGCGGGAAGCATCCCCTCAGTATTGCAGCTAGGTAAGAATCAACCGCTAGACAAAAGTATAGCGGTTAACATTCAAACCGTTCCCGTGATGAAGATTCAACTTCATCGCCGGTATTGTTGCGAATTCCTCATCGAACCACAACCAGAATCCTATTGACAAGAAAAAGCCCCCAGAAGTTCGGAAATTCATCAAACTTCACATGTTCGTAGTGAATCTACGAAAATGCAAACCTCGCACCCACAAATCAAGATGCCCCCGTGCGAGGCAAAAAACGAGACAAGCTATTCATCATGAAATCAGAACAAGCGAATTGACCAAATACGCCCCCACAACTACGATAACTTTTCTTCGAATAACTGAAGAAAAACCAACACGGGGCGTAGCGCAGCCTGGTAGCGCGCTTGACTGGGGGTCAAGAGGTCGCAGGTTCAAATCCTGTCGCTCCGACTGAAATAATGCGCACCGCTTTCCAAAGCGGTGCGTTTTCTCGTAAACTATGGTGCTGCAACGATTTATGCAGCTTGTTGAAATCGAGCCCTTTGAAGCCGTGCCCGCTCATGAGAGGGCCGATCCTTGGCTACGTCACTAAATCACGGTGATTATGGGAAGTTGCGAGTTCAAATCCCATCACCCCTCTTGGCCTTATGGCGACAGATCTTCCCTAGTGAACCGAGGCGTGAAACAGGACCGAAGCTGACATCTCGGTGCAAATCGGCTCGCTCGGCATCGACAAAGGCTGGCTGCCGAAGCAACATCGATCGCCAGCAATGACGGTTCCCTGTTGGCCCATCGAATCACAGGACGGTTCGACCTGCGGTACGAACGCGGCTCGATTCAGACCGCCAGCTCAACTCAAACCTGCTCCGGTAGTCCTTCGCTGGTGCAGGTTGGCTGAGTGCCCGAAACTCGCTTCGGTGTCCAGCACCTCCTGCAGTTCGGCGATCGCCTAAAATGCACGAGGCTGGTCCATCCGACTTCACGAAGAAGATGTCGGAAGTCGCATCGGTGAACCGACCGAATGAAGTACGGATGTCATAATTGAATAGGAAGTTGGATGCTTTGGGTCCATCGCTAGTGTGGTGAGTCTTGCCCTTGAT
>JABJMI010000584.1 GCA_018659505.1 Planctomicrobium sp. | reverse complement strand
TCCAGCATTTCAACTGGTGAAAAGCGCCCTTACGGTGCATACAGTCGGGGCGGAATCGACGATGCCAACGCTCCGAATGGTGAGCTTTGGCTTTGGATGTGGGAGAATGACACCGAATCGAACGATATTCCTGACGATTTATTGACAGCAATAGAATCTGGGGAGCAGAGCGAACTTATCTCTGGTCGGAGAGATTCATTTGAAGATTCTGCTAAGGTTTCAGGTGTCTTGGATCTGAGCAACTACAGCATCGATTCTCGTACCAAAGAAGCACTGATCAACAATACTCAGATAAAATGGCTGCATTTGGGAGTGAGCACAACTGCGGACGATTTCAACTGGCTCGGTAAGATGCATCAGTTGATTGGGCTAAGGATCGTAAATGCCGACTTCTCAAATGCTGATTTTTCAAAATTGGAAAATCTTTCTGCAATCCGCTGGCTGTCAATCTCACATCCGAAAAACCTTCCAGAGAATTTCGATAATTGGCCTTCCTTCCCGGAACTCGAAACCTTGGACTTGGAAGGTGGCGAGATACCAGATCAACTCGTTTCGGTCGTTCGAAATTGCAAGAAACTTCGTTCAGTCAGCTTCGATCACTCCAGTATCGGAGACGATGGCATACAAATACTCGTCAATGACCACCCGAATCTTGAGTATCTCAACTTGTACCGTTCCGCTGTAACTGCCAAATCAGTAGATGATCTTGTCAAGTTGAAACAGCTTGCTGTTTTAGGAATCGGACTGACTCCGCTATCACCCAATGTAAGATATACTGATGGTGTTGCGAGGTTGGTGCAGGAATTGCCGAAATGTAATGTCGACTATGGTGACTAATTTCCGTGTCGTGCGGACGCGGGACGGGTGGCACGACCCAGAACGTAACGGAGTGAAGTGATGGGCGTGGCGAGTGCGGGGTTGAAGCTAATACATCGATAAACGCCGCTCACACAGTTGCCACGACCACCGTTCCGCTCCGCTGCACTCAGGTCGTGCCACCCGCTTCGTGTGCTGATGAACACCGATGAGTTTATGACCAGGAATTAATGTTCGAGAAAGGTCAGGCGTTCGGAATAATCGTACTATAGAATGACGTGGGGTCCACTTGGCGGACCCTGTTCAGGTCTCGGTCCCTAACTCGCTTTTTCACGGACGACTACTTACATTCGATGAGTCGCGGTAGCAGAAACGCTGACTCGAATAGATTGACACTTAGACAGTCAGAGAAAATAGATGAAGATTTTCAAGCCCTTTTTTGTATTAAGTTTGATCACGATTTCTTCGCTGCACGCAACCGTTGCGACAGCACAGGCTGTTCGTCCCGCCAAACCGAACGTGGTTCTCATTCTGACCGATGATCTCGGTTGGCAAGATGTGAAATGTTACGATATCGACGAACCTTCGCCGATGGAAACACCCAATATCGACGCCTTCGCCAAAAAAGGAGTCATGTTCTGGCAAGGCTATTCACCGACGCCGGTTTGTTCTTCATCGCGGTGTGCGATCCTCAGCGGCAACCATGCCGCGCGGGCTCAGAAGACAAGCATCGTCGGTGGAGCACCACCTGCTCCCCACAATAAAAACTCTCGAATGATGGATCCGTGGTACAGCGGCCGGATGCCGGCTGACGAAATGACAATCGCCAAAGCGTTGCGGCAGAACGGCTATAAAACAGGTCACTCAGGCAAGTGGCATATCGCGATCAGCCATAAAGCTTTTCCACAACCTGAGGATGTCGGTTTTGATTTCACTCGCTCCAATCGCGGAGCACGACAAAGTATGGACGATCGCCTGGCAGGATTCGCCACGAAAGAAAAGAACGACCCATTTCAGCTAGACGAAAACGGATTTCCATTTCATCAAACCAACGAAGATGCCCTTACCTTTTTGAACGACAATAAGGACAAACCGTTCTTTCTCTACTACGCGACCTGGCTTGTTCACGCTCCAATTCACACGCGTTCGCAGGCTCTACTGGACAAGTACACCAAGCGTCTGGGAACTGATCCAGAGCACCCACCCACCAAGGATACTCCAGGACAACAAAATCCATTCTACTGCGCGATGGTTGAGGAATTGGATTACTACGTCGGCACGATCTTTAATTACCTTGATGAAACCGAAGATCCGCGTTGGCCTGGGCACAAGTTAAGCGAAAACACGTACGTCATCTTCACCTCAGACAATGGCGGCATGGAAGGTAGTCCGAAAGAACGCTACACCGACAACGAACCACTCGCCCGTGGAAAAATCTCAGCGATGGAAGGCGGGACCCGTGTTCCGTTGCTGATTGCAGGACCCGGTATCAACGCGGGCGTGCAGACGGAGGTGATGGCCAACGGACTTGATTTCTATCCCACTATTCTGTCGATGACGGGAACACCCACGCCTTCAAACAAGAATCTCGACGGATGTGACCTGCTGCCGCTCCTGCACAACGACCCCAAAGATCCGCGACTGGTCAAGCACGCAGACGGGACGACCCGCGATTCGATGGTGTGGCACTTCCCGCACGGATCAGCGATGGAAAGTACGATTCGCGTCGGCGACTACAAGCTAGTTAGCAATTTTGACTACATCGGCAACGAGGGAACAGCACCTTTGGAGCTATTTCGGCTTTATAATTCATCGAGCGGGGACGCACGACGTGTTGATTTCGAGGAAGCGAAGAACCTGGCCGAGTCGAAGCCGGAGCTAACCCAAAGCATGAACAAGAAACTGACAACCGTGCTGGCAGAGATGCGTGCGAGCTATCCGTATTTCAACCCTGCTTGTGCGACACCCTTGCCAAATCAGGACAAGGTTTGCACGGTCGACTCCCATCAAAGGCAAGGGCGACGAGTTAGCGTTACCTACAAAGAAAACGGTGCCCGCGTCACGAGTGCGGACTTGATTTACACATTCAATGGCGGCGAGCAGTACGAAGAATGGTTTCGCATGCCAGGCACTCTTACTGCCAAGAACACCGTCATTGCTGAGTTACCCGAAGGGACTACCCACTATTACCTGAACCTGATCGATGAGAATCAGTTCCTACGGAGTTACCCAGAAGTTGTCGGCAAAGGCAAGTCGTTCATCGGCACTGCCCTGAGTACTCAACAGAAATCCGCTGCGGCGCCGATCAAGCCCAAAAAGTCCACAGCAAAAGGAAAGGGAGATCGCAACATTCCTTTTGATCGCTGGGACACGAATAAGGACGACCATCTTTCGCTGGATGAGTACACGAAAGGACTAGCCGGGAAACCTGACCTTGAAGATCGCTTCAATCGTTTTGACACAAACGGGGACGGCAAAGTCTCGCGTGAAGAGTTTGTGAGGAAGAAGCCGTAACCGGCAAGGCAACAGGACTATCTCTACACACCCGAATTTGAATACGCCTCGGTGTGTCTCGACGTTGAAAACAGCCTGGGAAAGGTTCGTTGGAGATGCCCCATTTCATTCACGATCTCCCCGCCGTTTGCATCGGACGAATGTTGGAAAGTGGCGGCGGAGATGCACCACAGCGTTTGATTGGCGGTGTTGTCAAAATGACCACGAAGGATAGTCTGCGTGACGCAATTCGTCAATCGAGTGTCGCAAAAACGATGTTTCATAGGCTTTGCCAACGAGAAGGTCGGTGCAAATCACATTCGATTTGCCGGTCGAGAATCATTAACTAGAAAACCATCTTTGATTCAGCTAGATTAACTCCTTCCATACGTATTCTTTATACACTACCCAGCGTATTTCGGTGGCCAGTTGTGCCTACAGAATTAAAGCAAGACTATGAAAGGCAAATTAATGAAACAGTTTTTATTCGCATCAGGAATTGCCATGTTGATGGCCGGTCACGCGAGGGCGGCTTTGGTCTTTTCGGAGGACTTCGCCCCCCCCACGACAGTCATCGATTTGAATAAAGCTAACGCCTGGGAATTCGGAGGCGCTAGTCCAGATGTTGGAGAAGAACAATGGTTTTCTGCAAGGACCACAATTTCACTCGCGAGCGAAGCGCTGGCGTTTGGTCCGGATACTCATGGTAGTAGAAGCCGTGGTGCAGCCGTTTGGCTTGATTCATCAGCTTGGAATACCGGAACCGTAACCGTTGCATTTGACGTATCAGGATACACAGCTGGCACCAATGATGCTGAGAGCTGGTTCCAAGCATATGCTGCGACTGGTGTTAATGCCACTGATCTAGTTAGCTTAGATCTCCACCAATCAACCGCAAATGGCGTAGCAACGGCCTCTACTGGCAGCGCTACGATTGGTACGATTGGTAGTCAGTTCAACTATTCAGGCAATGGGACTGACTTGACTACTACTTTTAACTTTACTGGGCAGGATAACATTGCCCTCGTTTTTAACAACTTTTCGGGGTTGCCAACCGGTGGCGATCTGGCAACGTTTAGCATCGACAACATCACGGTAAATACGGCAACTGCCGTCCCGGAACCATCCTCTTTCGCCTTGCTTGGTTGTGCTCTCGCTTGCGTCGCTGTAAGGCGTCGCCGACGCTGGGCAAACTCCGCAGCTTAGTCGGTCTCGTCCATTCCATTCCCCGGATGCCCATGCGGCATCCGTTTTTTTTGCGCAGCGAAGGCGGGGTGGGCTGGTTGGATCATTACTCAAACAAAAGTGCCACCCGATCCGGCACGGCTCACAGAGCACGTGGCACGCAAATCTTTAGTCAACTTGAACACCCGGAAAATCTGTTTCAGCGAGGTCGGTGACGAGCCTATCACAACCGTTTCGGATTCACGGGAACAGAAGGAATCTTTCCGCTGGCTCGTTGGCGGAGTTCTTGACGAAGCTGCTCGATGATCCTGCTTGCGGCAGCGTCTGGATTAACGGCAAGGTTGCGGAATTCCATCGGATCAGAATGGTGGTCGTAGAGTTCCACGCCAGACTTGCCTTCTGCCCATTCCGTGTACCTCCAGCGAGCCGTTCGAATACTACAGCCCATCACTTGCGTCTCCAGTCGCTTGTCTGCAGGACGGAGAATCTGAGTGACAGCGATGTCGTTCCACTTTTTCGTAGGTTCGCGTAATAGAGGCATCAGGCTGAAACCGTCGAGATGCTTCGGCAAAGGCAGACCCGCCCAGTCCATGACGGTCGGGTAGATGTCGATAAACTCGACGATGCGGCGACAAGGCTGACCATTGCCTGCTGCTTTCGGCGCCCGAAACAGAAGCGGAGCCCGCGAACCCTGCTCGAACAGCGTGCGTTTCTGCCAGACACCGTTATGTTCGCCAAGGTGATATCCATGGTCGCTCCAGAAGACGACCAGTGTATTATCCTTCAGACCTAAGTCATCGAGAGTATCGAGCATCCGACCGACCTGAGCATCCACAAACGAAACGCTCGCGTAATACGCCTGAATGGCCTCACGAAGTACCGGTTCCTCTAAACCGTAGTGGGGAACCGGGCAGTTATGAGCAAACGCCGCCGTGGGGATGTCATCTCGGTCATCCTCCGGAGAATACGGCAACCGGATTTCGTCGAGCGGATACAGATCAAAATATTTCTTGGGTGCGACATAAGGCGTGTGTGGTCGGAAGAACCCAGCAGCGATAAAGAACGGTTCATCACGATGTTCACGCATCAGGCGGATGGCCTCCGTAGCAACCATGCCGTCCGTCTGTTCTTCATCCGTTCCGTCCGCTGCAAGCCAGCTCAGCGCCCCACTGATCTTCCGATGAGGTTCGGCATTGAAGATGAGCGGTTCGTCAGTCTTGTCGCGACCTTTCGGATTGAACGTCTGCTGCCATGATGGAGGATCATCAAAGCCATCTGTTCCGATGCTGGCAGGCACGTTGTAGTGGTAAATCTTGCCCACACGAGCCGTATACCACCCACGATTCTTAAACTGCTGCGAGAGAGTGACAACGTCTGGCACTTCGTCTCGAAAATGTCGGTCGAGATCGTAAACCTTGATTTTATCAGGGCGCATGCCCGTCATCACCGACGCGCGGCTGGGATTGCAGAGCGGAATCTGGTTATGTGCATTGAGAAAGCAAACCCCCGTAGCTGCCAGTCGATCAAGATTCGGCGTCTTCGCCATGGGATCGCCGAAACACCCGAGCGTGCACGCCAGATCATCAGCCGCAATGAACAGTACATTACGCGGAGAGTCGTTAGCCATCACAGTTGAGGCCGCAATAGTAATGAGAACAACTGCAACTCGCGACAGAATCATCGGCTTTCCATTCATGATGTTCGCTTCTCTGTGAGTTGAATCATTTCAATCGCTTTCGAGTGGTACAAAACCTCGAACAGGCTTTGACAAAAGAATTCCATTTCAAAACCTGTAAGGAGAATTAAATGATTGAACAGTGGCATTCTTGGATTGCAGCTGGGCACAGCGCTGTTGCCGTATGATAAATTGTTTCAGAGCAGACCGCGAGCCGACGTTAATTTCTATAAGCTTCAAGCAGCCAATCGCAAGTCGTGCTTTAGAAGTCCACCCAACCAAAATAAGGCGGATGGGTGGCACGACCGCCTTTCCGCTCCGCTGCACTCAGGTCGTGCTACCCGATCAATCATATCGTATCAAGCGGTCGCTTGGTTGACTGTAGGGGCTGGGGTCTCGATTGTGTTCTTCGAGAAGTGGTGATTCCCCGAGGTCCAGCGAGCTTTTAATTTGAGAGATGGTTTCTCCACTAAGTAGTAGAGTCCTGCTGCAAGCGTAAAAGTGATGATCACATCGGTTGAGAGCTGAGCGAATTGACTGTCGAGGGACAATTTCTCGGCAAGTCCAGTCCCGATTGCATGAACCAGATATGCTGAGTAAGAAAGCGTACCGAGAAAACGGGTCCACTTGTGATTCAGCCAACTCCATAAGGGATGATGATGTAACGTGATCAGTTGCAGCAGCAGTAACGCGAGTAACCACGACTCTATAGAAAAACCGAGCGTTTGGCGAAATGAATTCGTTTGCATATTTCCGACGGACAAAAGAGCAATGACCAGCAGCGGCTCAAAACCTGTCCGTGCGAATTGCGGAACTATTCGACGGAATTGTTCCGAGGTCGTTAAGAGTCCGACGACACACCCAATCGCCAGGCTGTCGCATCGACACTCAAAGGCATTATACAAGTAAGCGTCTGCCTCAACATAAGAGAGCGAAACGATTATTCGATAGAGACAAACGATCAAAGCTACCCCTAACAGGGCAGCGATGAGACCTCGCCAATTCAACTTGATGAATGCAAGGAAAGCCAGTGGCCAAATCAGGTAGAACTGTTCTTCGACACCTAGTGACCAGAAATGTGAAAAGCCAGTTGCTGGATGGTTGAACGCAGCGTTGTAATAGTTTCCCACAAATAAACTTGATGAAATTGCATGTGCGTAATCAATAGGATTACTTGTGAAAAATTTGATAACAATGGTAATTAAGATGGTTGCGTAAAATGCAGGCAAAATACGAATCGTTCGACGAAGATAGAATTTTCTAAGATTGATTGTTCCTGTTCGACAATATTCTCTATGCAATAAAACAGCGAATAAAAATCCGCTCAGCACGAAAAAAAAGGTCACACCATCTGGGCAGGGAAATTCCAATCCAGCGTGATAGAGGATCACAAGCAATGCTGCGATGAACCGTAGCCCGTCAAGAGAAGGAATGTGACTCGAACACAAAGGATCCGCTGTTTCGTAGTCCAAATGCTTAGACCACTTTGAAGAATCCTTTGAATCACTCATGTTCATCCTGGATAATGTGAGTTGAGAGTGGATACAAATTCGGACAACAAGAGTGATTCAGAAATTGTGTCGTTGCACGAAGTGAATAAGTATTACTGCCCAGGCACAGAAGAAGATCAATAAAACGATGAGAATGTGCGTTCTCGATTGAGCCATTTAGCAACATCGCTGATCGTTCAGTAAAAACGAAATAACCCGATTAAATCGACCAGGGCAACGATCTATTAAGGAACTCCGCTAGGTTCGTGAAGTGGAGTAGTCCCCGTATTGCAGGGCTAGCATTAAAAATGATGAGACACGTCCCAGCTTACATTGAACGAAGTTTCAGCTAGTGCCCAATCGCCATCAGATGCGAAAATGTGCGGGATGGGCGTGGCGAGCGCGGGGTAGAGGTGAATGCAACGATAAGCGCTGCTCTCACAGTTGCCACGACCACCGTTCCGCTGCACTCAGGTCGTGCCACTCGCTCCGTGCGGAGCGGTAGGAAGTTACTGAGTCTCTTAGATCGTCGACGTAACAAGTGCGAAATGGTAAACCGGCACGGCTCACAGAGCACGTGGCACGCAAATCTATTTTTGAGATGTGGATCCGTCCTTCCTTGAACTCTATATGCTAATCCCCAATCGCCATTAAGTGCGAAAATGTGCGGATGAACATTTGGTCGTTGGCAATCGCTGGTGTGGCGCGGCAGGCTTCGCCGAGGTCGATGCGGCTGAGTTCTTCATACTTTCGACCAGCTTTGATGACGACGCAGTTTCCATCGGAATCGATACAGTAGATAACTCCGTTGGCACAGACGGGGGAACTGAAATAGTTGCCGCCGATTCTTTGTTGCCATAGCTTCTTGCCGGACTCGACTTCGTAGCAGGTGCAGATGCCTTTGTCTGCCCAGGCATAGAGCAGTCCCTTATCAACCAGCAGCGAAGGAATGTGCGGAACCGAACTATTGTCGATACGAAAGACTTCTTCAGCCGAGCCTTCTGTCGGTTTGAGAACGACTAAATGCTTCGGATTATTCACAAAAGCACAATTGGCAAAGATTAAACCATTATCAACAAGTGGAGAAGCAACAGCACGTTGACCTTTGTTGACGTCATAAGTTTCCGCTTCCCAAACCTGTTCACCAGTTTCAGTGTTAATCGCAGTCACTCCAATGGGCCAAGCTGAGAAAATCAATAGGTCCGCTTCATCGTCTCGCGGATAAACACATGGAGTGGCAAAGTTGAGGCGACCACCGGGACGCTCAGCCTCCCAGACTTTCTCGCCGGTCTTTCGATTCAAGGCAATTAACGAACTCTCTTTTTCTGTATCGTTCGCAATGATGACTGACTCGTTGTGAATGATTGGAGAGGTTCCAAAACCGTGACCGCCGATGACTTTGCCGAGATTTCTCGCCTCCCAAGCCAACTCACCATCATGCGTCAGAGCGATAATGGCT
>JABJMI010000354.1 GCA_018659505.1 Planctomicrobium sp. | reverse complement strand
TTCATGAGAAAATACATCTACTGTGAATTCGTGAAGATTAACAATTTCAATTGTTCACATCTTCGAATGCACACCAAGAGCTGTCAACACAAGAGTTACAATCGATCTTCTCTCAGGCTGCAATTAGCCGGCGGGAATTCGATTGCTCGTCGCTGTTAAAAGTTTCGTTGGGGGGGGATGTAATCCATTGTTGGAATGGTGGGTTACGTTCTCGGTTCTCCCGATGAGGAACCGTTGATTTGATTCACGAGTGATTCCGTAACCCACCGTTCATATGGTTCGAGGAACTCCACCCACCCCACGTCTACGTCGCTGAGTTGCGACTGTCGGAGAATCTTCTACGATGGGATTTCTCAAGCTGCATGTTTCCTGTCACGAGACGGAATATTACTAACACGAGAATGTTCTCGTTCTAGCAAACGGACTTTCAAGCATGATTCGACTGATTTCACTTTTCTCCGTGATGGCTGTTCTTTCTTCCGCTATCTTTGTTGTTTCCTCAACAGGTGCTTTGCAACAAGACCAGATTCAGACACCTCCGGTTGCGACCGGAGTTGTCTACCACGATGCAAACGAAAATCAACAGCTCGATGCCGGTGAGAAAAGACTCTCAGGGATTCGGGTCTCTAATGGTCAAGAGATTGTCATTACCAACGAGAATGGGCAATACGAATTACCTATTGATGAGGACACAATCCTCTTCGTCGTAAAGCCTCGCAATTGGCGAAGTCCGTTGAATGAACACAATCTCCCGCGGTTCTATTACATTCATAAACCGGGCGGGTCACCGATGTCAAAATTCGCAGGCGTGGCACCAACAGGACCATTGCCCGAGTCGGTGGATTTCCCGCTTTATCCTCAGTCAGAACCTGACCAATTCAAAGCGGTCATGTTCGGTGACCCGCAGCCACGCAACCAGGAAGAAGTTGATTATCTAACTCATGATGTTGTCGAAGAGCTCATCGGCAGCGATGCCTCGTTCGGTGTCACTTTAGGGGATATTGTTTTTGATGATCTTGATGTGATGGAAGGAATCAACAGGTCGATCGCGATGATTGGAATTCCCTGGTACAACATCGTCGGGAATCATGACATCAATCTGGATGCGAAAGAACACAAATTTTCTGATGAAACATTTGAACGAGTCTATGGTCCTTCGACATATTCATTAGACTATGGTTCAGTTCACTTTCTAGTGATTGATAACGTCGAATGGGTCGTCCCTCAAGGGGATCGGAAGCCGTCGTATCGAG
Organism: Planctomicrobium sp.; assembly: GCA_018659505.1. Lineage (GTDB taxonomy): Bacteria > Planctomycetota > Planctomycetia > Planctomycetales > Planctomycetaceae > Thalassoglobus. Next base: position 8,953 of record JABJMI010000354.1, on the reverse strand, counting down.
GTGGGATTGGAGAGGAACAGTTAGCTTTCATCAAAACTGACCTCGCACAAATTCCCAAAGAGCAGATGGTCGTTTTGATGATGCACATTCCAATCATCGGGGTCCACGATCGCCATGGACTATACCGTCTGATTGAAGATCGTCCACTTTGTATCTCAATCTCCGGTCATACACACACTCACGAACATGTCTGGATCACCGACACCGACGGTTGGAACGGACCAAAACCTCACCATCACATTATTAACGTCACAGTCTCCGGGAGTTGGTGGGGAGGAGCCCCCGACGAACGAGGAATTCCACACACCACAATGGGAGACGGCGGTCCTAACGGATACTCCATCTTGAACTTTGATGGAGGCGAGTACCACCTCGACTACTTCGCTGCGGGGCGTGGTCCGGATTACCAGATGGAAATTGACGCCCCAGAAGTTGTCGCTCAAGCAGAGACTTCTCAAGCAACGATCTACGCCAATGTCTTTAACGCAGATCAATTCGCCGAAGTGACGATGCAAATCGGTGATGCGGAACCTGTTACAATGGAACACGCTCGCGAGATTGACCCGAAGTACAAAAGAACAGTCGATAAAGAAGCAGAAGCTTTAGCGCTAAATAAGTCTGCCTGGAAAAAACTTCCCAGCCCGAAGAAAAGTACCCATCTCTGGAAACAAGCTCTGCCAGAAAACCTGGAACCCGGCTCCCACAAAATTACCGTGAGTGCAAAGTTCAAAGATGGTCGAATCTTTACCGATCACCAGATATTTAGAGTCGAATAGGCAACAGGACGATGATCTCAATAATGTTGAGTTTAATAATCATCGTTTCTTGAGATGTGAGATTGAATTGTTGGACTTCCGAAAGCATGAATCACGCAGAGCCGCAGAGATCGCAGAGTTTTTGTAACCGTTCAGGGAGCAATCATTTCCTGACAGACTGACAGAGCAATCGTTTGTCGCGGAGCGACAATTTGTGCTGATCGGGATGGGTATTGGCGACAGGCGATGTTCTCGCCACACCACATGCCGTCACTCCGCGACGAACATGATGGCATGGAAATTCACTCCTTGGGTTGAAAACCCAAGGCTATCACAAGAAGTGCCTCCGGCACGAATTTTCGTTACAGTTGTAATGACGTAAGTGACGAATTGATGATCTCGAAATAACCGTGAACGGTTACAAGTTTTGAACTTTTTCTCTGCGGACCCTGCGGCTCCGCGTGAAATAATTCTTGCTTTATCTTCTTATGACTACTTGCAAGACACCTAAAAACCACCGGAACCAGTCGCTGGAGCCCCACCGTTGCTCACAGGTGGGGGATTCGCCGTTCCAGGAGGTAAAATTGCTGTCGAGGAAGCTTGACCACCGGTGGTGTACAATTCACGTCTCGCTGCATAACGAATTGGGAACGACGACCAGACTCGTTGAGTCGAGAGATCTGTTGGCTTCGCTGGGTATTCTGCCCCGTCGAAGATTCTGGCAGTTCCTCCGATTTTCATCGACCCCTCTGAAACATACTGAGTGAATGCCAGCCATTGTCGATCAGGGGCTGCAAATCCGAGGAAATTCTGTCCTTCAGGAGTGAATCCCATAAACTCTCTTGGCAAGGGAGCGACATGCAACGCTGTCAGTAGAATTGACATTGTGATGTAACCGGTCACTAATCCGAGTCCCCAGCGTGATATTTCGTAAAGCATCCCGCTGACTTCTGCATACGTCGGAAACAGCTTATCACCCATCAGCCGAATGAGTGTCACTCCTCCGGAAAATAACATGAGTAACGCAATGACATCCCAACGATGTTGCCACTCGAAACTCCCCATGAAATTGGCTGAAAAGAACATCGCCAATGGTTCAAAGAAATTCATCGCGATCAAGCCCGAAAAAAGGACAGCGAACAGCGTCACTGCCGCCCCCTGCGGTCCTTCCTTCGCGACGAAATATGTGACTCCAAATAGGACAGCCAGCAATAAAAAGTTAATCATCGGCTCATTAATTTCAAAACATTCTAACGAATCATCTTTAGTAGTGTGACATGAGATTCATTTCAAAGCAAACGGTCAATGAAGTGATTGCTCAACATGTCTTGATCTGTAGAACATTGTGTTCTGAGAATTTGTTGACCACAATAGGAAAGATGTAGCTCCTATTAGATAATTTCAATTATGAATGACACTTCAAAATTGATGAATCATGAAAAGAATAATCCTAAGCGGTCTCGCTATGTCAAGTTGACGATACTGTTTCTGATATTGCTGCCTATATTCTTATTGGCTCGTCCATCGTGGCACATCCTGATCACCCATTATAAAGATGTGTCTGACCGCGAAACTGTCCCAGCTGGATACATTGACGACGCAAGTGCAATGAATCTGACTGCGGTCGCTGGGATATGGCAAGTCCCGGCTGAGCGTGAACTCGCGGAGCAACAACTCAAACAGTTGTTGCAGCGTGCAAAAGCAAGTGATCTCAAAGTCTCCATAGCGGGAACCAGACACAGCATGGGAGGACACTCGATCGCGCCCGACGGAATTGTGGTCGACATGCTGTCCTTTCGTGAAATGGATTTCGATGAAAAAACAAAAATACTCAATGTCCAATCAGGAGCGATCTGGCACGATGTTATCGAGTATCTTGATGAGTTCGACCGCTCCGTAGCGATCATGCAGTCGAATGATTCTTTTTCGGTCGGTGGGTCACTCAGTGTGAACTGTCATGGCTGGCAATTTGGCAAGCCTCCCATTGCATCGACCGTGAATTCCTTTCGCCTGATGCAAGTCGATGGTGAAATCATCCGTTGCAGCCGAGTTGAAAACGAGGATTTTTTCCAGCTTGTCTTGGGTGGCTACGGTCTCTTTGGAATCATCCTGGATGTCGATCTGCAAACCGTCCCGAATCGACGTTACAAAGTTGATCGATTTGTGGTACCCGCTATTGATGCACTCACAACTTTCGATGATCGAGTTTCTGAACGAGAAAATGTGGAAATGGTCTATGCCAGAATGGACATTTCAGATGAGAACTTTTTGAATGAAGCTCTCATCTATATCCTTTCTCACGATCCACTTGAAGATGGTTCTTTACCAGAGGTGAAAGAGAAGGGACTCGTCGGCTTGAGGCGAAGTATCTTCCGAGGGTCTGTCGATAGCGACTATGGGAAACGATTGCGTTGGAAAGCCGAAACGGATCTACAAGCAACAGTCTCCGCTTCTCACTTCTCGCGAAATCAACTTCTCAGTGAAGGAGTCGAGACGTTTGCGAATCGCTCTGAACAAACGACTGACATTTTGCATGAATACTTTGTTCCAAGAGAGGGTGTTCCAGGGTTTGTGCAGGACTTGCAAACAATTATCCCAGAATATGACAACGATTTACTGAACGTCACAATTCGGTCCGTTGAAGAGGATGAAGATACTTTTCTACGATATGCCGACAAACAACTGTTCTCATTTGTGATGCTCTTCAATCATGCCAGAACAGAAGATGCAGATGATGAAATGCGCGAAATGACTGAAGATCTCATTGCTGCCGCTCTGATGAGAAATGGTCGCTATTACTTACCTTATCGTTTACATGCCAGCGCAACGCAGTTTCATCAGGCATATCCTCAAGCCCGTGAGTTCTTTGCACTTAAGCGAAAATACGATCCACAGGAACTGTTTGTGAATAAGTTCTACCTCAAGTATGGAAGTAACTGAATGTGGGCTAGAAAACGAATTGATATTGGATGGCTCGATTTACATTTCGCACTCTCGAGGGCTGGAATGCGACTTAGTAAGTATTTGCTCACAAACAAATGTGTAACTCCTTACATCGAGTCCGAATGGTCTGCCGACTCGGACGCCTTTGTCTGTCTTTCAGTTAGAACCGGATTTGACATCCTGCTTGCTAAATTAAAACTTCCTGCTGGAAGTGAAGTCTTAATGTCCGCCGTTACGATCCAGGATATGGCGAGGATCATTGAGCATCATGGTCTGGTTCCCGTTCCAATTGATCTTGATCCAGCAACGATGGCTCCTACTCCAGAAGCCCTTGAAGCAGCGATCACACCTCAAACCAAAGCGATCCTAATTGCACATCTGTTCGGTGGAATTATTGATCTCTCGCCCTATGCAAACATCGCGAAGAAGCACGATTTAATACTCATTGAAGACTGTGCTCAAGCATTTGATGGAGACGAGTATCGCGGACATCCGGAATCGAATGTCGTGATGTTCAGCTTCGGACCAATCAAGACTGCGACGGCACTTGGTGGAGCGATATTGACGATTCGCAATGCAGAACTGTTATCGCAGATGAAAGATCAGCACAGCAAATACCTCTTCCAAAACCAGTGGAGTTTCTTCAAACGGGTTTGCACCTATACGGTACTAAAGTTCATCGGAGGTTACTACGCGTTTGGACTTCTCGTAAAACTGTGTCGCCTTATGGGGAAAGACTACGAGACACTCTTGAACGGAGCGGTCAGAAATTTCCCGGCAGATGAATTCTTTCAATCGATTCGACAACAACCAACGTCTGCACTTTGCCTGTTACTGAAGAGACGCATCAACAAGTTTAACGCCATTCGGCAAGATCGCAGAATCGAGTCAGGTCGTCTTCTCACCGAATTGCTAACGCCTCATTTTCACTGCCCGGGGACAGAACTCATTCGGCATACATTCTGGGTCTTCCCGGTTGAAGTTCAAGACAAAACGGAGATTGTCAGCCGTCTACGTAAAGCAGGGTTCGACGCTGCCAGTGCAAGCCAACTGGCTCCAATCTCTCCTCCTGAATCACGCCCAGAAATGTTCCCACGGCAAGTCAGCAAATGCCTGGACCGAGTGATTTATTTGCCGTTCTATCCTGAAATGCCTGATTCTGAATTGAAGAGAATGGCTCGAGTCATGCTCGACATCAAATCATAAAGTCAGTTTTCTGTCCCAAGATTCTATCGATTAGGTCTTGAGGGAGGTCGATCGCTGCGGAGTCGTTATCGCTGACGTCGGTCGGGTTGATTCCGCAGTAGGCGGCAGCTGTTCCTAAGTGACGCCAGCGACCGGCTCGTTTGACTTCATGCGGGAGTACGGGAGTTGTACAGCGATTGCAGCCGATGGTCGAGTAGCCTTGAGCATGAAGGGGATTGATGATCACGTGATGTTCATCATAATAGGCAGCGAGATGTTCATCCGTGAAGTTCGCCATGGGGTTAATACGAACGGTGTTCATTTCGGTATCAACTGCGAGTAGAGGGCAAACACCACGTCGTCCTCCGTCGGCGCGTCGTAAGCTTCCAATCAACGCATCGTATTCGCCTTTGGCTTTGAGCAGCGGTTCCACTTTTCGCATATGGCAGCACTCTTCCTGCCCTTCAACCGACAGGTACAGGACTCCCATTTTATCGGTTTGTTCGACCATGGTCATTTCTGGGTGCAGTGTGCGAACATTCAATCCGTATTCACTGATCATCCTGTCGCGCGTTTCCAACGTCTCCTGAAACATCACTCCGGTGTCGACGAATAGAACCGGGATTTCGAGTTTCAAGCGTGAAATCATATGACACATCACGCTGCCTGATTGCTGCATTGCAGAGATTGCAGCTGCGCGGTCACCAAAGATTTCCTTAGCCCAACGAAGAAGTTCATCAGGTGTGCGTTCTTCAAAAGTCTTGCTTAGTCGGTTGAGTTGATTCTGGGTCAAACGGGCCATCGTGTTCCAATACGGAGTCGAGTAAAATTCGCGGACGCTTACTTCTTTTGTTTACATTAAGAAGCGAGAATTAGTGTCACTTCGTTTTATTAGAATTCTGTTTACGAAGTTCTTTGAAGTGTAGCAGGAGACCGTTTAGCTGCACACTTCAAGTGTGCAGCTAAACATTAAGATCAGTATTCGTTAATCTTTGTGTAAAGTTAAATCAATTCACCCCGGAGACCTTCGATGTTACGACACTTTTCTTTAAGCCTGCCGTTGCTGCTTTCTTCGGCAGCCTTACTCTCGGCGGCAGAACCCCTCAAAGGTTTGATTATTACGGGTGGTTGCTGCCATGACTACGAAAACCAGAAACATATTATCTCTGAAGGACTCAGCCAGAGACTCAACATCACTTGGGACTTTGCGCATGAAGGAGGAACCGGTCGCGATCACAAAATTTCAGTCTACTCGGAACCAGGTTGGGCAAAGAAGTATGATTTAATTGTCCATAACGAATGCTTTGGAGGAGTGACTGATCCCGAGTTCGTGAAGTCGATCGCTGACGCACACTTCGACGGTGTTCCAGGAATTTTTATTCATTGTGCTTTGCACAGCTATCGAAATTCAGGTTCTGCCGATGCCTGGCGTGAACTGATTGGAGTGACATCTCGATCTCACGAAGGTAAGCGAGGAGTGAACGTCGTCAAACTGGAGGACCATCCCGTCATGACGAACTTCCCCAAGGCATGGAAAACGCCAAATGGGGAACTTTACAAGATTGAAAAAGAGTGGTCGAATTGCACTCCACTTGCGAAAGCTTATGGTGAAGATACCAAGAAAGATCATACTGTCGTTTGGCTCAACAAATTTGGCAAAGCAAATGTTTTCGGAACATCGCTCGGTCACCACAACGAAACCATGAACAACGACATCTGGCTAGGTATGGTCGCCCGAGGAGCTTTGTTCGTCACGGGGCATCTCGATGAGAATGGAAACCCAGACAAAGGCTACGAAGGCTCAGGCATCAAACCAATTGTGATTGGCGATCCAGAACCGAAAGCGGACCCGAAGTTTTCAAAGAAGAAAAAGAAAGAAGATAAGTAAGTTTAGATTTCGAATTGTTTTGCCGGACACTTCAAGTGTCCGGCGAAATGTCCGCATTCACTGTTTGGGGAAGTTCTCGCCCCAATTTATCGAGGGGACAAATTCTAAGAATAAGTCCCGATCAGAATCAGTTGAGAAATACCATTCGTTAAAACCAAAGTCGTAATCTGTTTTTACGAGCCAACGGTTGGTCCATGATCCGATGTGAGAATGCTGGTCGTCAGCTGTGCACATTCGGTATTGAGAGTGTTTCTGGAAACATTCGCCGTGGCTGGCGCCGAAGTGTTGCCAACACCATCGATTTACGAAATCAAGTTCTGGGAATGCCAATTCGAGCATTACGGGATAAGGGAAAGCGCGAAGCGTCTGTTTTCGACCCGTTTGTTGGTCAAGCTGTTCTGCGACCGTGTCGCCACCAGATTTGAGGTATGCGTCGAAAGTAGAGCGGATAGCCGATTGATGTGTCATGAGTGTTCGCGCCTCAATAAGCATTGGAGCGAGAAGGAAGTTGAATCGTGAAAGATATAATCAGATCTGAAAATCCGAATAATTTCCATCGTTCGGTCGTCTGCCGCTTTTCAGTCGTGCTTCTGCAAACTCAAACATGCGATGAACTGCAAAGCCCCACATTACAGGGAGTACAAGAGCAGCAAGCACGAAAAAGACTTTGGTAATCATCTGTGAGTTACGACTCCGCTAAATAATTTGAATGCAATGGATGATCGAGAATTGAGTTCAATTCATTTCACGAAAAGCATCCCAAGCGAGGTAGCCGACAATCGCAGAGCAGATGATGAAGATGATATCCATCATAAATGTGTTGCCAGAACCTGAAAATGGCACACCCATGACCATGTCTAGAATCGCCATCAATGCCACCAGACCGGCAACCACCATTGATGCAACGACTGCTTGTTTTGGAAGATCCTTCATGTGGAGTCTCTGCTTACCCTTAAAGATATGACATTGATGAATGAACAGTTTGGGAAACATCACCACGAACTGCAAGACTACTATACTTCTTGCGGTCTAAAATGATGGCTTCTTCCTCGCGGATGAAAGTAGTCAGGAACGCACCACCGCGGGTAGACATAGTCTCGCACGTCAAGAGAAAGAGAGTTCAATAGATTTGGCAGAAGGGCAATTTCTCAAGAAATTCTTCTCTGGAAGCCCATTTTAACGTGTCTGATAACGCAAGCGATACAACCAGATTCATTCTCGTAAACATGCAAACAAGCTTAGATGCGTTGAATAGGATTCAGGAGATTCAATTTGACTGTTTTCTTTCTTTTACCCTTGCCCCTCGATCCCTAGCCCCTCGACCAGCGGCTTGAATGAAGCTCTCCCATTTGTTTGCAGCTAACCAAGCCGCGCTAGGAGTAGCTATATAACTCGACTAAATTGCGGTCTGGATCAAAAATATAGAGTTGGGTTGGTCCGTCAGGTCGCTGTTTAGGACCAGCTACGATTTCGATATCTAGACTTCTCAAGACTTCTGCTGTTGCCATCGCATCCTCGACTTCAAAGGCGAAATGGCGAGTACGGCTGATTTGGCATTCTTCTGGGACGTAAGACTTTGCCGGACCTGATTCATCATGTTCCAGGATCAAGTGAATTTGTACATCCCCAATCTGAAACCATGAGCCAGCGAAACGGAAACCCGGTCGAGACACTTCTTCCATACCAAGTAAGTCAACGTAAAACTGTTTGGAAATGTCTAGATCTTTCACAACGAATGTGATGTGATCAACTCGCTTGACTTGAATCTTTGATTCTGGCATGAACTCGGCTCTTGCAATTTCCGAAGTGGAAGCTGAAACACTTTTACAATAAACATGCGTGAAGGGATCTTATTTGCGGCTCGCCCACAATGAAGTGGGCGGCTAAACATCAACTCTTGACCCTCAATCCCTTGTCCCTTGCCCATTTTCGCTATTCAATGTTTTGAATAATTTCGCGCATCTTCTCAATCGCGGCTTTCATTTCTACGACAAGATGAGCGATGTTCACATTGTTGGCTTTTGAACCGATTGTATTGACCTCTCGGAACATCTCTTGCCCGAGGAAGTCCAGTTTTCGTCCAGCGGCTTCATCGCTACTTAATAGAGTATGATACTGCTGCAAGTGAGAACGTAATCTTGTGATCTCTTCGGTGATATCGCAGCGATCCGCGAAGACGCTT
>JABJMI010000158.1 GCA_018659505.1 Planctomicrobium sp. | reverse complement strand
CACCACTCATCAGCGTGACATCGCTTTCATCCTTGTCATCACTGACAAGTGAAACATCGCTGTCGCTACCGCCATCGCCAACCTTAAAGGATGTGAGAGTCTCACTGTCCATCAGGCTGACATCACTATCGCTGTCATTATCTGCAGAGAGACGAACATCACTGTCGCTGCCAGTCAGGTCCATTTCCGGAGATGTCTTAGATCCATCAACCGGGATGTCAGCGGCACTGTCGAGACCGACAAGCTTCACATCACTGTCGCTATCATCCAGATCAAACGGAGACCCGCCAACCAAGAGAACATCACTTTCGTCGTCGGCATCAGCCTCATCGCTGTCATCGAGAATATTGGCACTCATCTCAGCGTCAGAAGCCCCCTTGCTGATGATTGTTGGTTGTTCTGCAACATCATCATCGTCGTCAGCGAAGAGCGGAACTTCTGGGCTGGAGTCGTCAGATTTGACGCGAGCCATGGACTCTACGTCATCGACTTTGAATTTCCAGTTTCCACGATCAGCGAATCCGCGGATCTCCCCCTGTTCTCTCATCCGCATTAACTCGGATGTAGGGATTTTTAGTAGATTAGCTGCTTCTTCAAGACTTAAATATTTCTTCGACATCGTAGGCCGACTCCGGATCGTGTCATTTGCCGAGGGGTAATGGAATGAATTCCTTCATACTCCACCAAGCCTTCCATGATCTTGAGATGGTCGAACAAAACAATCCACGACAACTGTCTGATTCGTCACTCAGGACAGCTGCAAAACAAAGTTTGTAAAAAAGTAACATCAATACTGATTATACTGATGGAAATATCACGTGAAGTGAAGAAATCTGTACCGAACTCTAATATTATTAGTGCAGAGTTCACATTCCTGTTTAGATAAAACGTGGAATTGACGTGAGTACGCACTCAGTTCAGTCAACTTCAAAATGTATTGTGCGTCAATCCAAGAGCAACATCAATACACAAATCAAAATTGATATCGATTTCTACTCTATCTTACGGCTGATCAGATCAGTTGCAAACAAGAGAACTCCCTGAGAGCACAGTCTCGCCAGACTGCTCCCATTAAAACCCCAGTTCGCCTACAACTGTCATAATGCGAACTGCCTCTCGTTAACGAATGCCTTCTCATCGCAACTGGAAAAATCACTATAATCGTTAAAGTTTAACTCCCAAACTCACCGATGAAATGAAATGGAGCATTTCAGGTGAAATGCGTACTCCTTTTTGCGCCCCTCGGATTGATATTAAGGCGGTTACATGCGTTTCCTCAGCATCATCCCCGCATTGCTGCTTTGCATTTTCGCTGGATGTACTTGCTGTCCAAATTATTATGGACCTGGCTTGACTCCTCAGCCGTATGGAAGTTGCGTTGGAACGCAGACAATTGCTCCACCAATGCATTTAAAAGCCTCTCGACGCAGCCATCGTCCCACGTTAGCAGAGCATAAACAGGCACGTGACTTACGTCGTTGGTATAAAGAGCTGAACAGCGAACCACGCAACCGTAGAGCACGTCGCGCAACTGGGTATGATGATTACTATGATGAGTCAGCCTTCTATGATGAAGGCATGATGTACAACGATGGATACTACGACGACGGATACTACGATGGTCAGATCATCGATGGCGGTATGGCATACGGTGGAGACAACTCCGGCAGCTACTGCGCAAGTTGCCAGGATCAGCAGCAACAGTACTCGCAACCAATGATGTATGAGTCTGAGATGCAACCAACAATGAGTGAACCAGCACCCGCTCCACCAATGGAGCCAACACCTGCAACGACCGACGAGAGCACTCCCTCTGCATTCCTGAATCATTTGTATTCACCACAACCGAATCAGCCTAGACCGATTCAACAAGTGAATATCCCGCCAGTCGAGCAAGTTCTCTACGCTCCCACTGGTCCTGCAACTGCAAGATAACTTCGGCTTGAAACAACTTAAGACAGAAGCACTCGTGCATAAGTTGTCGGCAGGGAATAATTCGTTTAACGGCTAGCCGAAGGCGTCTGTGTTGAACAATAAACTTCTTAGCATCTTAGCGTTGAGAAAAAACGCTCAACGCTCAACGCTCAACGCCAATAGCCAATAGCGCGACCGCTCCCCATACAGGTAAGGCAACAACTTATCTGTTAATTGTGGTGAGCGTGATGGATTTTTTACCCGGAGACATTGCGGCTTGCTACGGAGCAGATTGGACCGGGCGCTGCATTTCTTTCGGCACAGCTTCGGTTTTCGGTCCTGCAAGGCTACGAGTCGGACCTTCTCACGTCGCGATTCTTTGCAAACATGCTGGCGATCTCGCCTGGGTCGAAAGCACAACGCTTTGCGACTCACCCTGCTTGATACGTGGGGAACCTGTCGAAGGTGCTCAGTCACATCGACCGCGAGATCGCATCCGTGAATATGTTCAATCAGACGGCAAAGTCGATATCTATCGGCTGACTCCCATCAATCGACTTTCGAACTTAGAGTCAGAACTTCTTTCAGCGATCTTGATTGATCATTTCGTGAAAGCAGGCAAGCTTTACGACATGCGTGGTGCGTTGCTCTCGGGAACGCGCACCTTTCAACTCTCCCGTCTTTTCCCAGGTGCGAATCTGGAAGAGCTCTTCTGCTCGGAGATGGTCGCTGCGGTTGCGATGCGATTGAACCGCATGAACCATAGTAACCCGACGCGTTTCAATCCCGCCCGCTTGCTGCGGCAACTCGTTCGTTCCGGCAAGTATGCCTTCCTGCAATCGCTGAGGGACGAACTATGAAAATGTTTCCAATACTCACTTTCGTCTCTCTGCTGATCGCTTTGGCTTTCTCAGGTAAATGTGATGCTGCAAATTTTATTTGCCCTGACCCGCGAATCACAGAAGCAGCTGAAGCAGCGAGAGTGAAGTCAGCGATCTTCTGGACTGGAAAACCCTTACCCGGGAATTGGTACGCACCCTGCCCGATTCAAGTAGTGGCTGCCAATCACTCCGGTGGAGGGATGACGCAGTTCCGCTTCGATGACGGAGAAGTCCATAGCTGGTCAATGAAAGTCGAAGGTCAAAGAGCAGCCATACTTCAAGACGTGATTCCCCACGAAGTCGACCACGCAGTCCGGGCATCTCTCGTCCGGCAT
>JABJMI010000164.1 GCA_018659505.1 Planctomicrobium sp. | reverse complement strand
GCCAGATATGTTGTTTGGACTATCAGCGTATCGAGACTTCTCGCAAATGTGGTTACGGGCTGGCGACCTTTTCAATGCTCAAGTCAATGATGGAATTGCCCAGGCAGATAGTAATCTCTCAACCTTCTTCTCGGGGAAAGATTTCGGTGAAGATATCCTTGGGGCACTTTCGCCACAAATCCAGTTCATCGCAGCCCGACAAAACTATCCAGAAGACCGTCCGATTCCTGCGATTAAAATTCCGGCATTCGCACTCCTTGCAGAGATGAAAGATCCAGAATCAACGACTCGTGAATTCCGCAGAATTTACCAGAGCTTTATCGGATTCTTTAATGTGATTGGTGCGATGGAATGGAATCCTCAATTCGATCTTGATTTCGAAAGCCTCGAAAACGGTGAGTTGATTTCCGCAGCACCAATTCCTCTTGTAGGGGAAGAACAAAATAAACAAGCTAAAATTAACTACAACTTCTCACCGACTGTTGCCTTTGTTGGTGATCAGCTCATCATTTCTTCAGCAAGTAATCTTGCTCGCTCGATTGCTCAATCCGAAAGACCGAAGGACAATCCGAAAACCGATATCAATACGGAGATGAAGCTCGTCGGACCTGTTTTGCAGTCGGCATTGGCGGACAATAAATCGCACCTTATTGCGCAAAACATGCTCAAAGATGGACATACTCGAGAAGAAGCTGAAAAACAAATCGGACTCCTTCTCGAAGTTGCGAAGCTGTTTGATAGCGCAAGTTTGAAGCTGATGACAAACGACTCACAGATGAGCCTTAGAATCGGTGTCGAACTTAAAGAATAGTGTTTTTGGATTCTGCGAGAAATCCTTTTCGTTGTTGACGTTCACTCGAAATGGAATGTCTGCAAACAAGTTCGTTCGCTTTTTGAGAAGACGACTCATGAATAATCTTGATCCAAGCTGGGCATGGTCAACTTATCGACCTGAGAAGGACGGTTGGAACCGACGGATCGCAGCCCATCTATTTCGTCGTGCCGGCTTTGCTGCAAGTTCGGAGAGACTGGACCAAGCCATTGCCCAACAACCTGATCAGGTTGTCCACGAACTCGTCCATGTGCGCAGCGATTCAGAGGAGTTCCGGGATGAACTGAGCGCACTTGGGAATTCAATTCTGGCAACAGCCAATGTCAAGAATCTGCCTGCATGGTGGGCATATCGATTTCTAACGACGAATGATCCTTTGCTGGAGAAAACTACGCTCTTTTGGCATGGGCACTTCGCCACTAGCGGCGACAAAGTGACCGAAGCGTCGTTGATGTATAAGCAAAACAATATTCTAAGAGAGCATGGTTTAGGAAGCTTTCATGCGATGGTGCATGAAATCTCACAAGACCCAGCGATGCTGATTTATCTCGACTCAATCACCAATCGCAAAGCGCATCCCAATGAAAACTTCGCTCGCGAATTGATGGAACTCTTCTGCCTCGGTGAGGGGCAATACACAGAAGAGGACATCCGTGAACTGGCTCGGTGTTTCACTGGCTGGGAAATTCGCAACGACCGATTTCGCTTTAATCGCTATCAACACGATACCGGTGAGAAAAGTTTTCTCGGCAAGACCGGAAAATTCAGCGGAGAAGAGGGTGCTGACATCGTACTTAGCGAACCTTCGATGGGCTATTTCATCGTTGGTAAATTAGTCAATTTCTTCGTGTTCGATGAACCTGTTCCATCGCGAGAACTCATCCAGCCATTAGCAGAACAACTTCATTCTAATGGCGGTCAAATTGCTCCTATTATCGAAACAATCCTCGCCAGTAACCTCTTCTTTTCGGAACATGCCATTGGTCGAAAACTTCGTTCGCCCGTTGATTTCTCAGTCGGTTTCCTTCGTGCTTTGAACGGTTCAACTGACCTATACTCCTTAACAAATGGGTTGAGTGAACTTGGTCAAACGCCATTCTTTCCGCCCAATGTCAAAGGCTGGGACGGTGGTCGCACTTGGATAAATTCCTCGACTCTTCTTGCCCGAGCAAACTTGATCCGTGCTCTTCTTGACCGAAAAGAAACACGCTTCAATCAAGGGTCTTTGGAAGCGATGCTCGATGAGTATCAATTAAGTAGCTCCGAACAAATCGTCGACTGGTGGGAAGAACTTCTGCTGGCAACGACATTGCCTGAAAGTGTAAAAACTCAACTTCAAGAGCAGATTGAAAACGGTCCCGGAAATCAAGAACAACGATTACGAGACGCACTGCACCTGTTCTGCACACTACCAGAATTCCAATTGGCTTAATTTTTCACGAATTTATTTAGTCTCCGGTCACTGACCGGGGGAAATCATATCGAGAACTAATATGTCACTTACAAGACGTCAATTTGTAGCTCTCACGGCGCCTGCCATGGTCGCGTTCGGTTCAGCGCGACCACATTTCTTGGCGAACGCTGCTGAGCAAGCTAAGCACAATAAGCAAGAGAAAATCCTCGTTGTCGTGCAAATGTCGGGGGGGAATGATGGTCTGAATACTGTTGTTCCGTTCAACAATGAAGAATATAAAAAAGCCCGTCCGACGCTTGCTCTC
>JABJMI010000167.1 GCA_018659505.1 Planctomicrobium sp. | reverse complement strand
TGCCGTTGGAGATCGCTGAAATAGTCCCCCTTCGGCAATTTCGGGCTGAAACTTCAAATCAATCTGCCCAAATTCTGAAACATCTTTTAGTTTGCGATTTACCTTCGTGACGTCTCGAATTCCATTGACGTCACCACTACTCACCTCAATTTGACAAAGTTCTGACTGTTTTTTCACTCAGAACTCCCTCATCCAAATAAATGTTCGTGCTTTGGCATGTCTGTTTATGTGGAAGAACATAAGGGAACGTATTATGGAATCCGGGTATCTGTCCAAGATGGACAATTCTGGAATGGTCGAAAACAGTTCGCTGCCGGTCTCGTTCTTAGGACGAGTCGCGTATCGATTCGGATTGGTCATCTTCGGATTGCTCTGGGTCTTTCTGTCTTCCACGTTGTGTGGTTGTGGAGCGATGAATGGCTATGTCATGAACCGTTCCGGCAAAAGATATTACGACAAGGGCAACTATGAATATGCACGTTATGAGTTTGAACGCGCTCTCATGGACGATCCGCATAACGCGAACTACGCATTCAACGTAGCACGTTCAATGGAACGAGAAGGCGAGCACGATAACGCCGAAATGATGTTTCAGCACGCTCTAACTTTGGAACCAGATCACCTTCCATCCTACCATTCACTTGCTTCAATGCTACGTGCCCAAGGTCGAACCGATGAAGCTCAAGAGCTGCTCGTCGCCTGGGCGGATACGCAACCTTACAGTTACGAAGCACAGCAAAGTGCAGCGAATCTTTATCAGCAACAAGGCGATATGGCTTCCGCACAACGCTATTCTGCACAAGCAATGAGAAACGTCCCGGGTGGCGGGACTGGTGGAAATCGTTTGACTCGACGGAATCGAATGCTGCAAGCCTCGGCTCAGCGATCATATTCAGCATATGGACCACAGCCGATGCAAATGTCGGGACAATATCCACAAACACAAATGGTCATGCAAGGTGGACAACAAGGCATGTATTCGCCTCGCTTCCCGCACGGGACAGCTCCGTCATTGCAAATGGCAACAACAATGCCCCACAACGATCCCACGATGATGGGCGGACCTGTTGTTCCGAATCGGACAATGGCTTCCGCTCCGGTTTACCAACAATCATTCCCCCAAATGCAGTCGCAGCCGACGCTCACTCCGACACCAATGCAATACCAGGGACCAGCACTTCCGGAAATAGAACCTCAACTGTTGCCCGAACTGCCTGCTCCGACCAGCCATATGGCTCCACAGGCTTACGGTTCACAACAGTTTGTTTCTTCGGAGATTCAGCAAATGCCGATTGAATTTCAACAGTCGCATTCTCCAACAGTCCAATATCAGGGAACACCACAGGTGATGATGCCGACTCAAGGTTTGCCGGCACCTGTCGTTAACCAACCGACCGAGTTCATGACTCCTCAAACGGTTCCCAATTATCCAATTCAAAATGTTTCGACACAGAATAATGGAGCAATCGTCCCAGCAGTCCAGGCATTTTAGATTTGCACACAATGAAGTGTGCAGCTAACGAAATGGTTATCACAGCTGAATCTGCGGCGTTTCATTTACTTATAAAGAATCTCGCCCATATTGTTTTTATAGGCTTCGACACCGGGTTGACCGTAAGGATTGATGCCGATCAAACGAGCTTCGATTGTGGTTGCCAGCATCAGCATTTGTAGAAGTTGTCCCATGCCGTAAGCATCGAGTTGCGGCAATTCCATATCGGTGGTCGGACGTTTGTCGTCCGTGTACGCTTTATTAGTTCCTGAAATTGCAGCCTGCAAAAGTTCTGGAATTGTCTTGCCTGCAATGCGATTCAAAAGGTCTTGGTCCTGATTCGCAGCCATTTCCGGCAAGCTGATTGCATCAGTTCCAACCGACCCGACTGTCAGATTATTGATGACACGATCTCGTTTCCCTTCCTGGTGTTGTTGCCCGCGACTATGCAGGTCGCGTGTATTCACAACAGTCAGAGGAGTCGCTCCCCGCTCGTGCTTGCCTAGACTTTCAGCCAGCAATTGGTCGTACCACAATCCAGCGGCTTCCAGTCGATTCCCCCAAGTGGAAAGTACACGCATGTCCATCGCATGATCCCGTTCCAGCAGATGACAGGCAGCCACGTAATCGAGGACAGGATTCTCACCAAGTGGTTTTGTTCGACAAACTTCGGTGATATCCGCAGCCCCTTGCAGCATTTCTTTGATATCGATTCCTAGCACCGTAGCGGGGAAAAGACCAACCGCAGTGAAGACCGAAAAGCGTCCACCAACTCCATCAGGAATCGGGAACGTCGCTTCATATCCAATCGAGTTCGATAAGTCGCGTAGCTTCCCAGTTTCACCAGTGACTGGAATGACTAACTCTTTTGCTAAGTCCGAATCAGCGCCGTAATACTCTTCAAGAGCTTGACGGAAGATGCGAAACGCCGCTGCCGTTTCTAATGTTCCGCCCGACTTACTAATGACGACAATTCCCCAGCGTTCCAGCAGTTCCTCGGGATTGGTGCATTGGTTCTTCAACAGAGAAAGCAACGACGACAGGGTGTCGTTGTCTAAGTTATTGCCTTCGAAATAAAGTTTCGGAACATTCCCCCGAGCAGACCGTTCAAGTTCATTGTGATACGGATCGCAGAGGGCTTCATGTAAAGCTCGCAGCCCCATATATGAACCACCGATACCCAGCACGACCATGCGGTCAATTTTCTCTCCGAAAGTTTTTGCGGTTGATTGCATACTTTCGAGAAGACCATCTTCACCAGCGAGAAGTCGCTGCGGTAGATCAATGAATCCGCTATCGAGTGGCTGTTTATTATTAGGGACTTCACCGCCCGAGCGAAGTAATTCCACATCGGCGAAAGCCTCATCTCTGGCAGCCTGTAAACCGTCAGCGAGGAGTGGTAATTGTTTGCCGATGAGAAAATCGGCTGAAGACGAATCGAAAGAAATTTGCTTAGACATGTTATTTCTCGCGGATAGATTTCGCTGGTAGGGTACGCTTTGCGTACCGTTGTGGACGTAAACGAGGTACGCAAAGCGTACCCTACTTAACACGAGGTACGGAATTACTTAACAGGCGGTTCAATCCCAAAGTCTTCAATCGTGAGGAGCGAACTCATTTCGTAGCCATTGTCTTTGAAGTTTTGCGCTCCACCTTCCATGCGATCAATGATCGTCAGCATTTGCACAACTTCGCAGCCAAACTCTTCGACCCGTTCAATCGCTAAGAGTGAAGATCCGCCAGTCGTCACGACATCTTCAACGATGGCGACCTTCATACCCGGTTGAACTGGACCTTCCACAAATTTATTTGTCCCATGCCCTTTGGATTCCTTTCTGACGAGAAAACCCAGCATGTCGATATTCTTCTGGGCTGCCGCAGAGAGAACGCCCGCGACAATAGGATCGGCACCAATCGACATTCCACCGACGGCATCGATTTCGCCAGTTTTCAAGAGTTCCAATAAACCCTCGCTGACAAGTTGTAGCCCCTTCGAATGCAGCGTGATTTGCTTTCCATCCAGGTAGTAAGTCGCTTTTTTTCCCGAAGCGAGTGTGAAGTCACCGAACTTGAGAGCACGTTCGCGGAAGAGTTCTTTCAAAGCGTCTTTGTCATACATTCTGCGATTCCCCATAAATTGAAATATTGCTGGACTTTATGCTAACCAACCAAACTCGAATTGGAAGCGGTCACAGTCCTGACCTGTGAGATTCTAAAGACTCTCGAAATAAAGCAAACAGCCGCAATCCTACAGTCGACCTCTCTCATTTATTGTAATTTTTACATCAATGAAGATTAGCCTCTCGGCAATTCAGCGAGCGATCTTGACCTAAAATCGTAATTTTCAGTAAATGTTGAATAATCGCAGGGCTTTATACCAAACCCTGTGCAGAATCTTTGATTTTCAATATCTCACCCACGGATGGAGTCTCAACATGAGTGAAATGAATCACTCTTCAGAAAATCCAGCGGTTGATTCCAGTGTGGAGTCAACAATGCCTACTCAACCTAACAAAAAATCCTGGCTCAGCTACTTCGCTGGAACAGTTGTCTTGTTGGTCGTCGCAGCAGTTTGCTTACAATTCTTCAATGCGAACACAGCAGTTTCACAGACCGATGCTAACAGCAACGCGGGCAAAGCAACCCTCAGCGGCTCACCTGGAAAAGTTCTTGCGAAGGTTAATAACCAGTCGATTTCTTATGACGTTGTCGCCAGAGAATGTGTCGCTAAGCATGGTGAAGAAGTTCTGGAAAACATGATCAATCGTTTAATCATTCAACAAGAATGTGACCGCCAGGGAATCACAATTTCCCGTGGAGAGGTTGAGCAAGAAGTTGCCACTTCTGCGGAGAAATTCAACCTTCCTATAGACTCCTGGTACCAAATGCTTGCCAGTGAACGTGGGTTAACGAAAGAGCAATATCACGATGATGTCATCTGGCCGATGATTGCGTTGAAGAAACTTGCTGGCAAAGGTGTCCAGGTAACTGAGAAAGAAATGCAGGAGGGATTCGCACGTGATTACGGTCCGCGTATGAAAGGTCGTATGATTCTGCTGGAAGGCAACATTCGTCAGGCAAGCCAAGTCTGGGAAAAATGTGTCGCTGCCCCGGATGATTTTGACCGTCTGGCACGTCAACATTCGACCGATCCTAACTCACGAGCCTTGGGAGGAGTCATTCCACCGATTCGCAAAAACGGCGGCAACAAAACAATCGAAGATGCAGCCTTCAAACTGCAAACAGGTGAAATCTCTGGACTCGTACAAATCGGAGAAAACAGTTACGTTATCATCAAATGTGAAGGAATGACTGAACCCGTCGTCGAAGATGCTCGAGTCGTTTGGAATGACCTCCTCGAACAATTGACCGAAGAGAAAACTCAGCGAACAGTCGCGACGATCTTCGAGAAGGTAAAGAAAGAAGCACGCGTTGACAACTTCCTAACTCGCACGACGACAAACGGAAGAACACCAATCCAACAAACATCCGGTCTAACCGGAGCTGGAAATCAGTCCCCAACAATTCAGGGAATCTCCCGGTAAACTTTGAATTGTTATTCGCTCGGTGAGCAGCCCACTTCATCGTGGGCTGCCCAATGTGCGTTAGAATAATTAAATCCTCACCGCGGGACGTATTTAGCTACCGAACAAGACTCAAATCAAAATTGAATTCATAAAGGTCCAGAGCAACTTTGCTCTGGACTTTTTTGTTTATGATGAGTGGAACTGTTATTGAGATGTTAATGCTGCTTTCTTTTGGCAACATACTCCAAAACCTCTGGCTTCAATCTCTGCATCCCTTCTTCATAGCTCACTGCTG
>JABJMI010000277.1 GCA_018659505.1 Planctomicrobium sp. | reverse complement strand
ATTTAGCGTTCGCTTTGACGCTCATTGAATCGGGAGTTCTATCGCGCAAACAAATCGCACAAGCCGTCAGAGACTGGACCATCCACGGCGACCTCACGCTCCACGATCATTTGAATCGCAAGGGGCTCTTTTCCGACGATGAACACACATCACTGGAAGAAAAAGCCGACTCAAAGCTGCAAAAAGTGCTCGAACGACTCGATGCTGCAGATCCCAATACATCCAGCATCCGAGAATCGATTGTGCAGCAACTCGATCAATATGGACGAGTCGCGACTGTCTTGGGACTGTCGGCTAATGATTTAGCCAACAGTCAATTCCAACGGAGAGTGAGTGAAGGATGTTTTCAACTTCTGAGAATAATTGGACAAGGAGGGCTCGGCGTCGTTTGGCTGGCACGCGACGAGAAACTGAAACGAATCGTCGCCATCAAAGAGATTCTGCGCGAGTCCACCTCACAATCACCCGAGGTAAAACGCTTTCAGCGCAAAGCCGAAATCACCGGGCGTCTCGAACACCCCAGTATCGTTCCTCTCTATCAATTTGGCCTCGATGAGCAAACCGTTCAACCGTTTTATGTCATGCGGTACATCGGCAAAAAGACTCTCGAAGACGCCATTGATGAGTTCCATGAACGTCGTCAAAACGGTGAAGAAAACTCTTTGCAGATGCACAATCTTCTGAATGCCTTTGTCTCGGTCTGCCAAGCAATCGCCTATGCTCATTCGCGAAATATTATTCATCGCGATCTCAAACCTGAAAATGTCGCACTCGATAATTACGGACAAGTCATTGTTCTGGATTGGGGACTCGCCATGTTGACGGGCGAATATGAAATCATTGAATCATGCGAACTTGGCTTGTCGGGTAGTGGCACTGGGGTTGAGCAAACTCAAGATGGCCAAATTCTGGGGACTCCAAATTACATGGCCCCCGAGCAAGCATCTGGACGCATCGACGATATCGATGAGCGAACCGATGTGTATGGCTTGGGGGCCGTTCTGTACGCCATCTTGACGGGATGCGCGCCTCATGAGAAAAGTCAGGAATCAATGACGGCCTCCAGTCAGGTTTCCGAACTTCTACGAAAAATTGTCAGCGAACCGACAGTCCGTGCGCGTTCCCTCAATACCAACGTGCCACGAGAACTTGAGGCAATCGCGGCTAAAGCACTTTCTTTGAAACCGTATGCCCGTTATCAAACGGCTTTGCAGCTTGCGGGAGATGTACAAAGCTGGCTGGCCAACGAACCGGTCAAAGCCTACAAGGAGCCTTGGAAGAAACGAGCCGCGCGCTGGATCGGAAACCACAAACTTTTCTCACGCAGTGTCGGAACATTACTGACGATATTTCTAGTCGGTAGTATCTCCTTCGGTATCGCCACGAGCAACGCCATCATTGCCGAACGAGAACGTGAGTTTGAAAGTTTGAAATCCGAAGCCCGCGAACTCGAAATGACGATTCAGTCGCGCATCGATGTGCATGCACAACACTTGCGATTCATGTCGAATGTTCCGCCAGTACAAGCCATCGTTTCCATTCGTAGCGAAGCTGTGGACAAACTGGAAGACAGTGAAGAAGTCTGGAATCAACGGCTCGAACTTATTTACTCCGGGCTCCTCGGCGTCAAACCCGATCACCTCTCGATTTCGTTCATCGCTTTAGAAACTCTTGACGACAATGCCTTCCGTGCCCAAGAACTCGTTCGTGTCGAACGAAATCAAGCCACGGGAACCATTCGATCAGTTCCCGTATCGCGATTACAATCCTTTGAAGCAGGCCCGGCCATCAAAAAGGTCGCCGCACTCGAATATGGCGATTATCACATCGAAGAGAACAGTCTAGAAGCTGATGGAAACGAAGATTTCACGTCAGACAGTATTGGCCTCGGAGGCATCCCCGTCTTTGATGATGCAACAGGAGAACTGTTTGGTGCGGTTGTCATTGAAGGAAACATGGAAGCAGGCTTAAGAAAAATGCTCGATGGAGCACTACGCACCGCGGAAGAAGTCTTCGCCGTCAATAGTAATCATCGAGTGATTCTCCATTACGATCAGGACGATGGTTTCCAATCTGGTACTCGTGGACAAGGGTGTGACTGCCTACCGTTGTCCGTCCAGAAATACTTGATCGATGACAAGGCCGACAATCAGTTTACCGAAGGACGAGCCATTGTTGTTCGCAAGATTCGATTCAGTGACAAGCCGGATGCGGATTGGTTAGGACTTGTACTAATGCTCAAATCCGATTGAGCATTACTTCTTTCCT
>JABJMI010000173.1 GCA_018659505.1 Planctomicrobium sp. | reverse complement strand
GCTTTTCGTGTCCTTCGAAAACCGCCACGTCGAAAGCATCTTATCGAGATCATTGAGTGCGCGCTGAAGCTGTAGAAGCTGACCTGATTCTTATCAATTTCCATTCATAGTTTTCCCGCTCGACTTTGTAGTCATCGGGGAGAAAACTCATTAAGTTGTTATGCTGCGGAGGTGAATTCCTCTTAAGGTATTCATCTCAGATTATCGGGTCGCTGGGTTTTGGGGCAGTCGTTGTGAATGTAAACGTGCAGATTATTCAAGGTCTGGAAGCGGGAACCGTGGTCCGGAATGTCCCCACACCGATCACCATTGGTCGGGAAGATGAAAACCAAATCCAGCTCAACGACGAGCGAATCAGCCGCTTTCATGCGAAAATTCAATCCCAGGGGGATCAACTTATCTTGACCGACCTGCAAAGCACGAACGGAACTCGTGTGAACGGGCACTTCACCAGAATGAGAACTCTTCAGATTGGAGATCAGATTGCTTTAGGTCGCTGTATTCTGGTTGTTGGTGCGCCTGAAGAAGTTGCTCTGTTAGCGGAAGGCTACCAGGTCCCCGAAGAAAGAGATGAGTTACTAGATGATCCGACCGAGCCGGTCGATGCGTTCCCTTTTGGACCACCTGAGATCCCTGAAAATTTAACAGGAGTTCAAGTTGCCGGACTGGCGACCTTGCTGGAATTTACTCGAACGGAGATTCTGACGATTCTTAGCCAAATGTCAGAGACTGAAGGTAAAGACGAAGAACTGGTTCATCTAACGCGCGCAGCCTGGCATCGCCTGCAATTACTACCCTCACAAATTTCTCATTATGTGAACCATCTAGTTGACCCAAGTGAAAGTGATTGAAGGTGCGAAAAGCATTACGCACAAGCGAGTGGATTGAAGGACTCACCTGCTTGCTTTCCTTGCGTGATCCTTAAAAGAGCCCGGCTCCGAAGTCGTCAGAGAATTCTCGGCCTGTACCTTCTAGTGAACTTGGTTTGTGGGGTTGCTTGTTTAGATTCGCTTTGTCGATTCTTATACTTTGTGGTCGCTGAACATTCGTCTTTGCAACTTCTGAATGAGGGGCATCATTTTCGCCATAATCTTCGTAGCGACAAATATAGTTTGCCTGTTTGAAGAGCAGTAATTCCTTCTCATAAGCTTCCAGGACTTTCTCCTGAATCAAGTCTCGACATACGGAATTGATAGGATGGGCGATATCTGAAAACAGTTTTGCCTTGCCGTTTGGTTGCTTGAATGAGCGGTCTTCTGCGAGCGATTCTCCACAGTCGTTGCAATAGGCAGCACGCAACTGATTCTTTCCACCGCAACCTGGGCAGCGATCAGTCAACTTGCGACTCGGCATGGCAACAAAAAAACCTTTGCTGCCGCGAATGATTTTCAAGTCTCGTATGACGAAGGCATGGTCAAACGTAATTGAACAGAAACCGAGCAATCTCTCTTCTTGCTCCGTTTCCATTAACTTGACGCGAACTTCCGTGATGTCCATCTCGATCTCCCTTTGAGCGGCATCTAAATAAATTGTTAATAATCGATGAATCAAACTCCGGCTCTTATCGCCCAGGTTTGCAGGTGCGACTGTGCCCGAATGCTTGCAGCCACGCGCTGTGCGTGACGCCACGAACGACAAATCCCAAAACATGAAGTCCCGCTACCTGACATTCCCGCTGCAAGCACTGATTGTTTTTTAATCAGATTGAGTGTTGATCCGACTTCTGGATTCAATTCAATCGCAGGCTTCTCTAATGAGTTCATAACGCCTTGCGAGATGCTTTGTGAATTCCCCGAACCCAGGGCATCTGATAACCGAGCTGAGATTCCTCGGTCAGCGATTTCATCAGATCTAAATTGTTGAAAAACGCTGGCTGTGGAAAGCCCGCTCTTTGGCTTCACGATCACCATATACAAGGACGAATTCATTGTAACTGGGGAAATCTTCTCTCCTCGTCCCGTGCAAATGGCAGCGATGTTCGAATCGATAAAGAAATTGAGATCGCTCCCGAGTTGGGCGGCAAGTTCGTGCAGTTGGGCGTTGGGGAGTTTCAGATCCCAGAACTTATTGAGGCAGACGAGAGTCGCTGCCGCGTCGCTGGAACCTCCTCCTAAACCTGCTTCACTCGGGATTCGCTTAATGAGATGGATTTTGACACCAAGTTGGCAACCGGAGACCTCTTTAAGAAGCCGAGCCGCTTTAATGACAATATTGTTCTCGTCGGTGGGGATATTGTGGTTCGGTGAATTCAAAACTTCAGTGGTCAGATTGAGTTCGCCGGTATCGCAAGGAGAGAATTGCAGGCTGTCGAAGAG
This sequence comes from Planctomicrobium sp., assembly GCA_018659505.1. Classification (GTDB taxonomy): domain Bacteria; phylum Planctomycetota; class Planctomycetia; order Planctomycetales; family Planctomycetaceae; genus Thalassoglobus. Next base: position 915 of record JABJMI010000173.1, on the reverse strand, counting down.
CCGAATCGAGACCATCAAGGTTTCCAGATCGTGAAAACCGTTTTCTCTTTTCCCAAGCACCTCTAGAGACAAATTGACTTTAGCAGGCGTCTGAGCCAGCAAGTTTTCCCCTCTCCAAGAAATCCGCATTGATGTCACAGCTCCATCCGAAGATTGCGGGAGAAGTATTCAAACTGAAAAAAACTGCACTTCAGAATACTGACCTGCAATTGTGAACTCTCAGTAGTGATGTTAGAGACGCCTCGCAAAGAGTCAATACGTATTCGAACTTGCTTCTATGACCAGTTTCGCCCGACTTTCACTACTTCGCCCTTCCTGATCCGAATTTTTCTAAAAGCTCAGGTACGTTCCGAGGATTTCCTGTCTGTTAGGCGTGACAAACGGCACAAAATCGTGTAATTAGGTTCTTTCCCCAGGTTGTGCGCTCAGGTTCTGCCCAATTTGGACTAAATACCAGTACAAATGATCACTTATTCAAGCAGTAATTGTCCTGAAATAAGTTAGATATACTCTGCTTTTTACCATTTGCGGTAGGAATCAGCTTTTCACCGGTTGATAATATCGACGAAATTTTTGCAGCGTTCATTGTTGGCGCAGGAGAAAGACGTGGCGGTTCGGATTCGAATGAAAAAACTAGGGCGGACTCACCGTCCTTTTTATCGCATCTGCATTATGGATGCTCGGAAACCTCGTGATGGTGCAGCCATTGAAGAAGTCGGAACATACGATCCGATGAAAATGGACAAATCTCAGCGAGTCACTTTGAAGATGGAACGGATCGATCACTGGATCTCAGTGGGCGCTCAACCATCTGAGAAAGTCGCTGTTTTGATTCGTAAATTCAAAGAAAACGACTGGGGTGTCTCCAACTCACCACCTCCGATGACAGCTCCCAAGATCAAAAAAGCACCAGAG
>JABJMI010000401.1 GCA_018659505.1 Planctomicrobium sp. | reverse complement strand
ACAGGTGTCATCCCTCAAGTTGAAATCTGGGGACCATCAAAGAATCTTTCGAGACTCGGCGAAGCGATTTTCGTCGCTGTCGAGAGTGGTCATTCTGATGCTTGTGTTCTGCCCGATGTCTACCACATTTTTCGAGGAGGTTCGGCGTTCGCGGGCTTGGGACTTTTAAGTGGAGACGCCGTTCACTGTTTCCACTTCAATGACTATCCAGCAGAACCTGCTCGTTTAGAAATGAATGACTCTCATCGTGTTTATCCGGGAGATGGTGTAGCGCCTTGGAAAGAAATCATTGGAATTCTAAACTCCATCGGTTTCAACGGAGCGGCTTCTCTTGAATTGTTTAACAAAGACTACTGGAAGCAAGATCCGAAAACCGTCATGGAAACCGGGCTTCGCAAAATGAAAGCAGTCTTCGAAGAGAATTCGTAATCGCCTCAAATGCGAAGTCATTTTAGAACATCAACTTCAAGGATTATGAACCGTATTTCGACGGCTCAATACTGAAAGCGAAGAGTCTGACTCTGACAATCGCATGAGGACTTTGCCGATCACATGAATCGCATCACATTGTGGTTCTAGATCTGCGAACCAGATACGTTCTTCTTCATCAGTGACAAATTCCCACTCAGACTCTCGAGATTCAGTTAAAAGCTGTTCGGGGGAATTCTGAATCGGTATCTGATGATCGTTTGGAACCGAAAGTTTCAGTAGATTGAGAAGTGCTGTATGAGAAACCCGTTTGCCTCGTTCATCAAATATCGCGAGGGATTGGCCATCAGCACGAATCAATACCCCAATGTCGATATGCGTGTCACGAACGGCATGACGAAAGACCTCCATCTGCTTTTTGAAATCTGAGGAAGAATAATTCAACTCGTGGAAATTCACTTCACAACCATGCTTCAACAGTATTGAGCCAAGAATCTGCAATGCCAATGGTTCAGCGCAGGCCAAGGCAACTCGCATCGGCTGAATATCAGGAAAATGTTGATTGATCAGTGCTTCATAATTCTTTGTTACTGAAATTGACTGAAACTCTCCTGCTTGACGACGAGAACGGCTCGTCGGTTTGGAGAGATTCTCAAAGAGTTTGCTCAATCGACCGGGGTGGCTCCATTCGATTCCTTCGGCAGAGATAATATCTAGCCCGTTGAGCTTCTCGGCTTCGACTCCCCCCGTGACAAAGATCCCTAAGTCTGCGGGAAATTGTGACATTGCGAAGTCGAAGCAAGGACGATTGATCTGCCCCAGATCAGCGATTTCACATCCCCATCGGCGGAGGACTGCAACAACCCCTGTCACCAGATCAGGTGACGAGGGACGCCAATCGTGGGCGACCAAAACTCTAGGTGGAGTCGAGAGTTGTGAACGCTCTTGTTGGACTAACTCAAGGACGTGCTCAATCAGGCTTTCAGTCTTTGGTCGCGTTAATTCATTGAGGTAAATACCACGTATTTCGTCTTTTTGTTCAAATTGAGTCTCTAGTTGAAAAGAGTGCTCTGCAAAGTTCTTTGTCTTAATCTTCTCAACAACATCAACCGCAAGAGTCCCAGTTTCGCAGCGATGTACACACTCAAAGCAAGCTGAATATCCAGCTGCGAGGCGTGCCAGATGCAAAGATTTTGAAATCGGCTGCGTCTCCCCAGGACAGCGATATTCTGATTGTAAATCTGTGACATCCATGTTGCTGTGAGCTATTTCTTTAGTCTCGATTTATGAGTCGAATGGCTGGAAAGTTCGTTCTCGTCTGATTTTAGTCAGACTGAGAAATCACGTCGAGATCATTCAAGACTAAAATACAGAACACTGGCACCAACGGGAATTCACACAAGATCGGAAAATTGGTGTTGCCCAGTTCAAGTGAAATTTAAGAAACTATGGGTACTTCTAGTTCCGTTAATGTTAGAGAAATTCGGTATCGCAAATGCAGTTTTTGAATCGACCAACTCGAATGGCGTGCGTACTCGCGCTCCTTTGCACACTTGCTCAAGGTGTTGTCATTGCACAGCGACGCGACCCGTACTACGCAGCGCGTCAAACGATGGTGACGGATTTCATCGCTGCCGAAGGGGTGACAAATGAGCGAGTTCTCGCTTCGATGGCGGAAGTTCCTCGTCATCTTTTCGTGCGTCCGAACCTGCGTAGTATGGCATACGCTGACAGCGCCCTGGATATTGGCTTCAAACAAACAATCTCACCACCGTTTATTGTTGCCTACATGACGGAAGTTCTCGATCCGAAACCGACGGACAAAGTTCTGGAAATCGGAACCGGGAGTGGCTATCAGGCAGCGGTTCTCTCGGGACTTGTACAAGATGTTTATTCCATTGAGATTGTCGAACCTCTTGGTCAGCGAACCAAAAAGTTGCTGGAACGATTAAAATACAAGAATGTTCATACTCGCATCGGAGACGGCTATCAGGGATGGCCAGAATTTGCTCCGTTCGACAAGATTATCGTCACCTGCTCGCCTGAAAACGTCCCTCCAAAATTAATTCAGCAACTCAAAGAAGGGGGCAAAATGATTGTCCCTCTGGGTGAGCGGTATCAACAAGTCTTTCACTTGTTTGAAAAGATTGAAGGTAAGCTGGTTCAGACAAAATTACTACCAACACTCTTTGTCCCAATGACTGGACAAATGGAAGAGTTGCGCAAGATTCAACCTGATCCTGCCAATCCCGAAATCGTCAACGGGAGTTTCGAAGACGATGAAAACGAAGATGGTCTCGCTGATGGCTGGCACTATCTTCGGCGCGGCGAGATTAGCGACGACGCAGCAGCGGGGACAGCAAGTATTCGTTTTGAAAATGCTGAGAGAGGTCGCAATGCTCATATGCTGCAAGGCATGGCAATCGATGGAACACAGGTTCGTCAAGCCAGAGTCAGCTGGGCAATGAAATCGGAGAACATCGGCGCGGGTCGAAACTCAAATGAATATCCTGGCATCGTCTTCTATTTCTATGATGGACGGCGCATCCCGATTGATCGCGTTGTCATTGGTCCCTGGCTAGCAGATCAGGAGAACTGGACTCGCTCCGGTGTTCTCATCAACATTCCACGCGGAGCCAAAGAAGCAATTGTCCAAGCAGGACTCAATGGCGCCACCGGTACTCTCTACCTTGATGAGTTGAAAATCACTCCTGTGAAATGACTCCGTAATCGATAGCATTTTACATTTCTACAATGAACATGTCGCGCTTCGTTGCTAACTGACTTGGGGTTTAAGACTGTCGCTTATTGATAGCCTGCGTGATCGAGGGTTCAAATATTCCCTTCATCCTAACCTTCTTCCCACAGCGAAACTGCTTGCGAGAATGAAAATCTAAGGTGGGGAGAAGGGACAGTGGTTCGCTTCGCTCACTATAGTTCAACAGTTGTTTATTCCGCGTGACACAGCAAACGTTATTCAGTTTCCGGCAGAGTTCATCTTCGTTCGATGCTTGTGAGAAATCTCAACAGCCTTGAATCGATCTTCTTCATCATAATCCCAGAACTCCTGCACGATCTTTTCAGCTTTAGGGTAGTCTGTGCCATCGTCTTTAACTTGTTTACGAAGCTCGGCAAGTTGAATTTTTAATTCTTCGACTGTTTGTTTGTATTTTGGATTGTCGTATTGATTGACGACTTCTTTAGGATCATCTTCTAAATCGTAAAGTTCCCAGCCTGGTGGAGTTTGATTCTCACCTTCGTAATCGCAGCCGTAGTAGTAAATCAATTTGTGCTTCTTGGTACGAATCCCTAGGTGACCAGGGTTGTCGTGGTGAGCCATGTGCATCCAGTAACGGTAGTAAGCTGCCTGCTTCCAATCTTTGGGTTCTTGTCCGGTTTCACAAATTTGCTTGAAGCTTTTGCCCTGCATGTATTCAGGTGTCTCGATCCCTGCGAAGGCGAGCATAGTAGGACCATAGTCGACGTTCTCGACAATCGCGTCGCTGCGCGTTCCGGCTTTGATGGACTTAGGATGACGAATTAGAAACGGCATATGTTGCGATTCTTCGTACATCCAGCGTTTGTCCATGTAGTCGTGTTCACCCAACATGAAACCTTGGTCACCCGTATAGATGATGACCGTGTTATCCATCTGTCCCGATTCTTCGAGATACGCAAACAGACGCCCCAAGTTGTCGTCGACACCTTTCACGCAACGAAGATAGTGTTTCAGGTAGATATTGTATGCTTCGCGTTTGGCAGCCTCGTCGTCGAAACCATCGCTAAGTTCGTAATGCTTGACGTAATTTCGTCGGGGGTTTCTGCGACCGATGGAAGTCCCGATATGCGGTTTCAATTCTCCGTTCGCACCAAGTGTTGCGATAGAGCCGAACTTTGGCTGCGACCAAAGACTTTCTGGTTCTGGGATCTCGGTGCTTTGGAGATACTCTTCATAGCGTGGTGCATATTCAAAGAAATCGTGTGGAGCTTTGTAGTGGTGCATTAGAAAGAACGGTTTCTTCTGGTCTCTTTCTTCTTTAAACCATTTCAGTGTCTGATCGGTGATGGCGTCGGTCGAGTGCATTCCTTTGAATTCAATCGTATTGTTCGGCCACTTCTTATCGCCTTGTGTTCTAAAGACAGGGTCAAAGTATTTCCCTTGCCCAGGTAGAACGCTATAGAAGTCGAACGCAGCTGGTTCTTCCTTCAAATGCCATTTCCCGATCATCGCAGTTTGGTAGCCAGCCTTGCCAAATTCCAAAGCAAGATACTGGCGTCCTTTCTCAATTCTGCCCCCCAGATCATGCACTCCATTCACATGATTATATTGCCCGGTCAGGACACAGGCGCGGCTAGGAGTGCAGATCGAATTCGTGGCAAAGGCATTGTCGAAGACCATCCCTTCGCTGGCAAACTTGTCTAAGACTGGCGTTGGATTGAGTTCTGCCAGCCGACTTCCATAGCATCCAAATGCCTGAGTCGTGTGATCATCCGACATAATGAACAAGACGTTCGGTCTGTCAGCTGCTGTTAGGCAGCTTGTGATGAAGAAGACCTGAAACAATATAAGAGTGCGTGTCATTATAACTTAATTCTGAATGAAGATAGAGAAGAGAAATGTGTTCTACATGCCTGAACGAAGTGCGTCTAAATGTCGGCTGAAATGGTCAGCGAGAACATCTTTGTAAGTTTCTGGATGGCTCTCCAGAACGGAATAAACAGCCGGTCCGAATTCTTCGCTTGTCAGCACTGAACCGAACGTGCAATGCAGGATCTGGCGTCCAGGTTCGGTGAAACCTAATCCTTGGGGGACATCCTGCCAGCGTTCGAGATAAACCTGTTCGAGCTTTGTTGCGTCCAGCCCTTCTCCTGTAGGAACCGTCGCATTTGTTGCAGCGACGTGGTATGTCGCTTTATCAACGTCGTAACGATCACGAGCGAACTTCACGATGCGACGGAAGAGTTCCTCATCGTGTCGAGCGACAACTCGGATTGCTTCGAGGTAACTCGTCCCCGCGGTCTTCACATGAAACATGCCTTGCGTGGCACGTGCCAAAGCGGGATACATGGAGATCTTGTCTGACCCGGAATGCAAACTTAGTTTGTATGGTCCAACCAACTGAGAGATCGCTGCGTGATCATTTAAGGATGCTTCCAAAGCAGAGACATCGCCTTTGTAGTCAACACCCTTCTCCAATTCGCCAATGAAGCGTGGTGCCAGACTGACGAGTTTCATTCCACCTTGAATGCACTGATCTGCGATGATGTAATGCTCAGCCAATGTTGTTGGTTGATCGGTTTCATCGACGGAGAGTT
>JABJMI010000768.1 GCA_018659505.1 Planctomicrobium sp. | reverse complement strand
TAAGCAAAAATCTTCACATTATCCGCTTGAAGAGTTTAATGTCGATTTGGAGTGAGAAAGCTGTTATTGCATTTTGGCACAAGAATCTTGCCTCCCTGCTCTACTGTGGAGTATCCCAGTCAGTGATCTTGACGCAAAGATAAAGCCCAGTTATTCCTGGAAGCAACGAACTTATAATTCAATACATAATAATGAGTTATGTCGAATCTAACTTAATCCAGAATTGCAATTGGCTGATTTTTCGTAAAATGTTATTTTCATGTCATCGCATAGTGATGAAAGCGACTCTCGCTTCGCGCTAAATTTGAGTGTTAAGGATGACCAAGAGTTTAGATATGAAGATCAAAAGTCCATTTTTGAATCTGCTACTTTGTCGAGTCGCGGTCGTTGCTCTGAAGCTGACCTACAAATGCACCAGGATCGACATCCGTTTGGGTGATCCGGTCCATGATCCGTACAACTCGAAGCGAGATCAAGAGTGCGTTTACAGCGTTTGGCACGACCAGATATTGTACCCACTCTTCATGCAGACTCCACAGCATATCGTCGCGGTCGTCGGTCGACATCGCGATGGGGATTATGTTTCTAACATACTGAAAGCACTGAAGTTAAAGGCAATTCGCGGATCGAGCTCAAGAGGCGGAACCGAAGCCGTTCTGCAAGCATTGGATCTCGTCCAAGATCACAGCCTTGTCATCACACCCGATGGACCACGCGGTCCTCGCTGGAAGATGAAAGCTGGCTGCGCGTTTGTAGCTTCACAGACTGGAATTCCGGTCGTAGCAACAGCCTTTAGCTGTTCGAATGCGTGGCATGTACAAGGGAGTTGGACAGATCTCGTCATCCCGAAACCGTTTTCAAAAGTTTATGCTTTAACCAGCGAGCCTATTCATATTCCCCCCAAGGCGACCCGCGAGGAACTTGAAGGGTACACGGAACAGATTCAGGCAGAGATGGACAGACTGGCGGAGATCGCTATCGCACTGGCGGAAGGTCGAGAGATTGAAGATCAATCTCAGCCTGCGTTGAAAGAAGGGAAATTGGCTGCCTGATCAAAGTTATTACGTAAAGCTCACGAGTAAAAGGATGACGATTGATGCCAGAGTGAGCAGCCCAGTAGTAATAACTCTGGGGTCGGTTGAATGTTTCTCTGCCTCTACGGAAACTGGTTTCGGTGCCTCTTCCCGTCTAAGGATTTTTTCTTGTGGGGAGTTTTCATCCGCTGGGAGTGGCAATTCTTCCTCCAACTCGCTGAGCGGCAGCATTTTTGTAAATTTGACTCCGTAAAGGTTTGAATCTTGGTTTTTACCGTTCAGGAGTTCGGTCTTGTCCTGAAGATTTCGGACAATATAAGCCTCAATCACCGTCTCTTTTAATTGCGGAAGAAACAGTTTAATGAGGACTCGATCTGACCGGATTGGCTCATAACTTCTGATGAGACATCCCATGGTTGAGACGTCGACTGTCCAGACTCGAATCGGAAGACCGGTTGGCTTGAAACCTTCTTTACCGAGGATGTACGCAAAGCCAGTTGTCCTGAAGTCGACTCGGTCTTCATACCGATTTTCGGACGATCTTTCGCTTTTAGTAATGTTTTTGAGAGAATCCGTATCTTGAAACGCTGACCGATCAAGAAGAGCGAGATCGTTTTCCGACTTATCTATTACCATGATTACCATCTATTCTGACAAGCCCGCAATTGATTGAAATTCCTGTGTGACAACATGCAGGCATCTCAATAGTAGCTCGTAAGAAGATTACAGACGTATGTATTTAAGCAGGTTTAGACGCTAGACGATGAAAGAGGTTTCTCTTTGAGGATGTGTTGCTTTTTGTGAACGTGGAGCTTTCTAAAAGCATTTCTCACCTCACCTAACACAAAGCCCCTCAAGGCATTCCTGTCTAGTCATGCGAGTCATAACGATTGTGAGCTTGACCTCTCTTTACGGCTCGCAATTTTCGGTAGCGACCAGATAAGCTTTAGGACGTCTCCTTTGCAGCGGGTGACATGTTTTTTTATTGTGGGGTTATTGATCGATACTGTCGTGTGCGCCCCTCATCCTAACCTCCTCCCCACAGCTAAGCTGCTGGTGAGAATGAACCTCGAATGTAGAGAGAAGGGACTTCGGTTCGCTTCGCTTACTTAAACCTGAAACTGATTATGCTTTGGTTTTTGATTGCCTGTTTCCTGCCTGCGTTTCTCATCTCCACTTCGATGACAATCGTCATTCGAAGGTATGCAGCTTCTTGGGGACTGGTCGATCAGCCAGCTGCTCGTAAAGTTCATGTCGCAGCGACTCCTCTAGGAGGTGGACTGGCAATCTATTTGGGGTTCCTGTTACCAATGCTGATTGCTCAGGCGTTAGTACTCCTTGTGCAAAAAGAAATGATCTCTTCGAGTTGGATTCCGAGTGTGCTCGTCGAGCATGTTGACGGCGTCAGCTATCGCTCGGCTCAGTTGTGGTGGCTGCTTGGAACTGCTTCGATACTTGTTCTAGTCGGGGTTCTCGATGACCGTTTTGGGTTGTCCTGGAGACTCCGTTTACTTGTGCAATTCGCAGTGGCGATCACTTTGGTGATGAGTGGTGTTTCGGCATCGCTGTTTGTTTCGCAGCCGTGGGTCGGGCAGATTGTGAGTGTCCTCTGGATTGTGGCTCTGATTAACTCTTTGAATTTCCTAGACAATATGGATGGCTTGAGTGCCGGAATAGGACTCATCGCAGCGACGATGTTTGCCAGCATCATGTTAACTTCAGTGGGAGAACCCCGCTGGCTAGTCGGAGGCTGTCTTGTTGTTCTGGCGGGATCGTTGGCAGGATTTCTGTGTCACAACTGGCCGCCAGCAAGCATTTTCATGGGAGATGCCGGCAG
>JABJMI010000310.1 GCA_018659505.1 Planctomicrobium sp. | reverse complement strand
GCTTCTGGTAATTTTTTAACCAGTTCACACCTTTCTCAACGATGCCGTCCACGATGGCAATATCGTTCTTCTGTGCTTGCTGTAAGCCATGAATGACAACCGCAGTCGTATGCGGATAAGAACGCTCGCCATACCCAGAGAACCAGCCCCAACCGCCGTCGGAGTTTTGCATCGCTGTCAGATCTTGAACTCCTTTCTTGACCATCAGTTCGACTTCTGCGACATCAAAGACTGGATTTCGCTTGAAGCGTTTCCATTGCTTGGCTCGCTCTTGGTCATCTCCAATCTCTTGAGCATTCAGGTTTGTTTGCTTTTCCTGAATCGCTGCCAGGTCGAGATCCATTGACTGTAGAATTCCTTGTGTAATGACAGTTGGTACGAACCGATTTAGGGTTTGTTCAGTGCAACCGTAAGGATATTCAACGAGGTAGGGCAGGGCGTCGACCATTGCTCCGGCGAGTGTCGGTGAATAACGAATCTCTAGTCGAGACTCTTCAGGTCGTCGATCTTCAGGAACCGTAAAGACCAGCTTGCCATTTTCTTCTTTAGGTCGAATGACACCGGAGAACGATTCTGTTTTGAGGAAACCATGGACGAAGACCGGGAATTCCATTTTCATGGCGTCTGACTCTTCATCAGTTAACGCTTTCATCGTGACGTTCGCTGTTCCTTCAGCTGTCGCTTTGATTCTCCAATCAACGCGAGTCTCGCCACCCGCTGGAATGGTAACGGTTCGCTGACCATCACCTTCAGACATTAAGTCGAGGCAGTTACCAGAGAGGTCAATCGCAACCTGAACCTGCTTTTCGGTTTCCAGATAATTATGAACGACAGCTGATAGCACGACTTCATCTTTCTCGACGAAGAACCTCGGGGCTTGCAGGCGAATAACGAGATTCTTTGCCGTGACGACTTCAGATGTCCCTTCGCCGACATTGGTTCCATTGCCCATTCCCCATGCACGCAACTTCCAAGAGGAAAGATTCTCTGGCATATTGAAAGTCAGATCAGCCACACCTTCTTTATTAGTCGTGATATCAGCTTTCCAAAAAGCGGTATCGGCAAAGTTTTCACGAACAGTTGGCTGGACGAGTTCTGCTCCGTCATCACCAAACGCTCCGCCACCAGCACCAAATCCTCCTCCACCACCACCGATTGAATCGCCCTCCATAGGAGCACTGAGTTCCGCGCGATCCATCATCTCTGCAGCGGGCATTGGGGGACCACCTTTTCGCATTCTTTTGGAAGCATCTTGTTTCATTCCCAACATCGCTGATCCGGGCTCGCGATCGGCAACTTCATGTCCGAATGCACCGAGATTCGTCATAGCGAGTTCACCTTGCTTCATCAGTAAATTGAAATAGCGGTCGAGATTATGTTCTGTATTCGGATTATGATTCCGCTTCCAGCCCCAGAAGAACTCACGTATTTCAGGGACATTGGAACCGCCAGAAATATACTCGACAGCGCGGTCATAGACGGATATCACAAGTGAACCGGTGAACGGTTCACCCGTTTCGTCGGTCAGTTTAACTTTGACCTTGGCTTCCGCTCCGGGAAGGTAGCTCGTTTCGTCAGAGACAATTTCGACATTGATGACTTTATCTTCAGGCGGAACTGCGACCTGTTGTACAGCGGTGTGAACTTCACCATCAGAGATTGTGATTGCTTCAATAAAAAAGTTTGGCATATCGGCTAGTGTAACATCCACTGTGACGGTTTTGCTTTTCCCATCCATCTGAACCAATTGTGGTTTGCCTTGATAGATACCATTCAAAGGTCGCAGAAAGAGTAAAACCGTGGAGCCAATTCGATTCGTATTGATGAGAAGTTCAATCTCCTCACCCGGCTGGTAAGTTTTCTTATTTGTGACCAGTTCCAGGTGATTAAATTCGAAATCAGAGCCATCAAATCCATCGCCTCGGATGACGAACAAATAGCCACCTTCGATAGTTTTGTCGTTTGCGGTCAATGAATACGAGAGACGATATTGCCCACTCTGATTGGCATTGATTTTCTGTTCAGAATACCCATCTTCATTGGTGTTGAGATCCCATTCT
>JABJMI010000210.1 GCA_018659505.1 Planctomicrobium sp. | reverse complement strand
CTCCAGGAGTGTGTCCTGCAGCCAGAAAAGACATGACGGCGAGAGAGCTAATCGCTGTCGAATCTCCCCACGATTCAGTTCGCCAGGAACCATGATCAGTTTGCTGTTTCGCGAGGAACTCTAAGGCACGAGCAACCGACGCATCGACCTCTCGATCTACTACGTCTTGGGCGACCACATCTTGGGTAGATAGGGTCGAGAGGATCATCACGAAGCAAAGGCTGAAGCGACGAAAGAGGTTATTCAGCATCGGTATTTTCCTCAGTCTTCTCGACAAGGCGTTTGAGCTTTAATCCAAGAATTCGATCGAGTTCTTGAATCGGTGTTTCGTGGTCATCAACTCGGAAGTCAATCATCCGATCATTCAGTCCCGCATAGCCGGCATCTTCTTTCACAACAAGAATCGCTGCCGATTGCCGACCGCGAATATCTCCCCCAGCAGCATCGGCGGCTTTCAATGCTTCCATGATTCGCCACGCCAATGGACCTTTTGATTCCTCGAAAGATTTAGCCATGTCATCAATGACTTCTGGACCAGCTAGGATGTTTCCTTGACAGGCAAAATAGTCGCCGATCTTTCCGCCTGCCCATGGGAGACATTTTTCGCCCGTGAAAGTTGCAGCTTCACCGGTTTGATCGACAATCCCAAGTTGCCGATTGGCTCGCATTGGATCAGCATCGGTCAAAACTTTGATGACTTCGCTGGCTGGTGCTCCTGACTTGAGAAGTTTCAAACCTTCAGGTCCGTAAGTTGTGTTGGCGAAGCTCTGAGTCGCGATTGCCCCCTGTCCTGCCTTCGCCCAGGGGACGACATGCCCCACAGCCAGGAATTTGGAGGCAACACCAATTCCCCACTCTTTCGTATTAGGATCATAAGCAACGATAGAGAAAGTACTGACGACTTCTTGCTTTTGTTGCTGAGGAGGACCAAGCTTTTCGTCTGCGACGAGCTGCTGAGAAAGAAAACCAGCGAACATTAACAGCAGCATAAAACGATAAGGTGTCATGAGAAGCCTCAATATTATGGAATCTGTTCACGAAGCGTGATTGACTTTGCAAACAGTCTATTTTCTTCGTGATGAATGAGATGTCTTGCGACTCGCCTCATCCAACACGCTGGACGTAGTGATAGTTGAATTGTAAGACTGATGCGTGTGAATTCACATGTCACAAGTTAAATTCCTGTTAATTCAATTGAGTTCTTGATCGTTTCCATTCATAGACACCCGAGGCATTTATGACGATTGCTCTCGTAGTTCCGGCACATATCGATTTGAAGCGAATCGTTCCCTGGGCGGCTCATTACGCGAAAATAATGGCAGAAGGTCTGCTGGTCTTGCAGTATCAACAGTCGACAAGTCTGCCCACAAACAGTTCTCAACAAGCAAATGACACGCAAGTTTTGACCAGCGAAGAACAGGTTCTCTCGCTCATTCATGATGCAGACATTTTGTGTCAAATTTCAGAATCGACTGCGGCTTCGTTTGAGCCTCATGAAGCGATGCCCGTCAGCGTGAAATCAATTCGGCATCCGGAACCAGTCGATGCGATACTACTGGAATTGGATCAGGCAAAAACATCTTTGGTCATCATTCCTCGCTACGCTTCGACGAAGCTCCGGTCAAATGAGTTCGAAATCGAACGACAACTTTTTCAAAGAGCCAGTTCGGCAGCGATGCAGATACGAGTTCCGTTGCCAGAAAAATCACAATTCAAGCGCCTGCTGGTTACGACCGGGAGCGAGCAATCAAGTCGATTCGCCTTGAATCAAGCGGTCAAAATCGCTCAGGCGACACAAGGTGAAGTTGACGCCGTTTTCATTCAACCAGATGTCGGTCCTTTGGCTGAACAAGTTGGTCAAGAGCGTGTTGAGACAATCCTCAGTCGGACTCTTGATCCAACAGTCGATTGTGTGAACAAAAGAGTTCTTGTCACAAAGAATATCACACAAGGCTTCAAGTCAATCCGTAGTATGGATCACGATTTGATTATTGTCGGTGCCGAATTCCATTCCGTGATAGAAAGGAAAATGTTCTCGAATGTCGCCGAACAAATCATCTCAGAGGCGGACGGTCCACCCGTCGCAATCGTGCGACCTGCGATGCCATTTCCTGACCTGATGCGGAAACGTGTCGAGAGATTTTTACAGCGATTCATTCCTCAGCTCGATCGTTCACAACGTGTCGAACTTGTAGAACGTATTCAACTCAGCTCGGAATGGGACATCGACTTCATTGCGCTGATTGTCCTCTCGACGTTAATCGCTGCCTTGGGTTTGATTCAGAATTCGACAGCGGTTGTCATCGGAGCAATGCTTGTCGCTCCGTTGATGACTCCGTTGTTAGGGTCGGGGTTGTCGCTGATACAAGGGAATAAACTTCTCGCAAGGAAAGCTGCCAAAACTGTAGTACTAGGTTTTATTACTGCGTATTTCTTAGGTGTGTTTCTGGGCTTGGTTATACCTGGTTTCGAAGCGAGTGAAGAGATGATCGCCCGTGGATCGCCGCGACTGCCTGATATTATTATCGCTTTTTTGAGTGGAATGGCTGCCGTCTATGCAATGGGACGACCGCATCTCGTTTCGGCATTACCGGGTGTCGCGATTGCCGCTTCTTTGGTTCCTCCCATTGCGACATCGGGCTTAGCGACAGCGTTGGGGGAATTTGCACTCGCGCAAGGAAGTGCCCTGCTTTTCTTTACGAACATCGTCGCCATTATTTTAGGAGGCTCTGCTTGCTGGTGTATTATCGGGTTCCGCGATGTGCATGAATTTGGAGGGTTCGGAACTTGGGCACCGCGCGTCGCATCTGCACTTCTTGCGATTGCGATCGCTTTGGGGATTTATGAATCATGGCCGACAGAAAATCTAGAGCGACAATTGACCGCCGCGATTGAAAAAACATTGCCCGAGGACTCGGCTGCAATGTTGATGAATGTTGAGCTAGTCGATTTCCATCATGCAGAGATATTACGAGTGACGATGGGGACATCGACTTCACCGACAGATGAACTCAATCTATTGATCGAGACAGCTATCCGTAAATCGACTACAGAGTCTTATCCCAGCCAAATTGATTGGCACATTGTTTGGAACAGTGACCGGAAGTATTGAAACACAGAGGCACTGAGGTCACGGAAAATCGGCAACCAACTGTAGAATCGGTTGTCTGAAGAAGCCCCTTGAAAGAGGCGGAGCGGGTTCCAGTGCTTCCAAAACTTGTTGATAAGAATTTCCGATGGAACGAGGAGAACACGGATGCACACAGATGAAACGGATCTTTACAGATTGACTTCACGATTCTTGGCAGCCGGTCACAGGTTAGGAAACCAAATCCGTATCATCCGTTTCAATCTGTGCTAATCCGCGTTCCTTTTTTGCAGTAGAAACAACCTGGAAATGACTGGGAAGGCAGAGCCTGATGAGTGCTCATCAGCGGTGCAGGTGGTTAACGGTAATGAAT
>JABJMI010000598.1 GCA_018659505.1 Planctomicrobium sp. | reverse complement strand
CCTAATGAAGAACTCATTCAGTTAATCGTACTTGCGAAAAATGGAGATGAAGATGCGCTCGGGAAATTGCTCGATCAACACCGAGATCAATTACGCCGATTAGCAGAGAGTGAACTGAGTCAGAAACTCTCCAAGCGGGTCGATGCCTCTGATGCCGTCCAGCAAACCTACCTTTCCGTCTGCAAGAAAGTTGAGCAGTTCCAAGGAGAGAATATCGAGGAGTTCGTTGCCTGGGTCTTTCAAATACATCGACACAACATTATAAGATGCGGCACGACAACATGTCACAGTTGCAAAACGAAATGTAAATATGGAGCGAAGCGGGATTGTCGAAGCCATCGCCACAGGCCATGAAGAATCGACGCCCAGCCAGAAGGCAATCCGAAATGAAGAGACAGTTCAGCTCACAGAGATGATACAAGAACTTCCACCAGATCAGTCACGTGCAGTCTACATGCGGCACATTGAGGGTAAAACATTATCCGAAATTGCTAGCGAACTGGACCGATCAACCCAGGCGGTTGCTTCCTTGTTGAAACGCGGTTTGGAGCAGTTACGGCAAATCAAGAAATTTCATGAATAAATCATTTCGAATCAGCTAAGAGCGAAAGAAGTCTCTGTGTCGTCTTACCACTGAGAACGACCACTGCAATACAAGACAATCCCAATGGGTAACGAGTTATCTCATTCAGATTCCGAAGAATCACAGGTCGACATTCTCATTGCAGAATACTTGACGCGGATCGACGCTGGCGAAAATGTAACCCCCGATCAATTCATTACAGATCATGCTCAACATGCAGATGAGCTGAAGCAGTATTTCTCAGATGTCTCGCTGATTGATAAATTCCCGAAAGAATCGCAGCCAGAACTTGAACAGACCATGACGTCTCTTAGCGTTACAGCTGATGAAGGCGACAAGACAGCTCCGAATACGCTCATCAAAAGTGCTGCTGATTCCGAAACGTCCATCACAAAACAGCATCTCTCGGAAGAGTCGAACTCTAAGACGACGCTCGAAATCCCTGAAACTTTCGGTCGTTACAAAATCAAGAAGGTACTCGGACAGGGAGCAATGGGCGCCGTTTACCTTGCCAGGGATACCCAACTTGATCGCGATGTCGCTCTCAAGATTCCTAAGTTTGGAGACATGTCGAATGTCGACGAGCAAGAAATGCTCGCTCGCTTCTACAGAGAAGCTCGTGCCGCAGCGACATTACGTAGCCCAAACATCTGTCCTGTGTTTGATGTCGGTGAAATTGATGGACAGCACTACATCACGATGGCGTACATCAAAGGTCGACCGCTCAAGGATTTCACAAAATCGAAGAAGAAGCACTCTGAGAAGCAAATCGCAACTACCATTCGCAAGCTCGCTTTAGGACTGGAAGAAGCGCATGAGATCGGAGTCATTCACCGGGATTTGAAACCGGCGAATATCATGGTCGACAAGAAAGCTGAGCCGGTCGTGATGGATTTCGGTCTCGCACGCAGTAGCAGCGACGAAGTTCAGGTGACTCAAAGCGGAGCCATTGTCGGAACGCCGGCTTACATGTCTCCTGAGCAGGTCGCTGGCGAACAAGAGCTGATCGGACCACAAGTCGATATCTATTCGCTCGGCGTGATTATGTACGAATTGATCACGGGCGTCATGCCTTTCAAAGGCAACTTAATGGCAATCTTACAACAGATTGCCATTAACAACCCGAAGAAACCTTCTGAGATTCGTTCTGATATTGATCCTCGTTTGGAGTCGATTTGTCTGAAGATGATCGCAGGCGATATGCAGCAGCGATACCAGTCGATGACGGATGTCGCAAACGAACTGCAAGAGTGCCTGCGGACTCCGCATAAAAAGTCGAAGAAAGGCTCTTCTCAATCGCCCTCGGCGAAACCGACTTCCATTCCGACCGCTGAAGAAGAATCGAACCCGGCTCTGATCTCGATTGAGAAACCTAAATCATATGCAGAGCAACTGCGAGCTAAAAAGAGCAAGTCTTCTTCTCCTAAAACAATTAAAGATTCCCAAGCAGGGATCGCAACACCACGAAATATAAAGCTGGCAGGCGGAGTCGGTGGGTTATTGCTGATATTGGGGATCGCCCTCCTTGTTAACAATGGAAAGCGTGATGTTCAAATTCAGCCTCCTGCGACAGAAAAAGCGAAGGTTGCTCCCACGGAGCTTGATCTCTCTAAAGGTCTCGTAGGTCACTGGGGATTCGAAGATGGAACCGGCACACGTGTCCTTGATTCCTCAGGCAAGCTGAATCACGGGCGTCTTGAAGGTGGTGTCACTTGGGGTTTTGACCCTGCTCCTTCACCGTATGCTGGTAAGCGTTCGTTACGGTTTGATATGGGATCTATGACGGTTTCCGCCTCTAGTTCTCTCTCGATTTCAAATGAAATGGCGTTCGCGTTCTGGTGTAAAATGGATGAGTATAGTGGCGCGAGATCATTCATCCAAATGGGAGCACTGGATATTAACAGCTACCTAAAACGAGTGAATTTCAATTACAATCTGGAAGGTGTCGAGCAGCGTGTGTTCCAAGATTCCGGGAAATTCAAGCCACAAGGTTTTCATGGAGGAAGCTGGAATCATGTTGTCGTCAACTGTTCCAAAGGAAATGCAGAGATTTGGTACAACGGTCGACTCTTCGCTTCGAATCCGGTTGAAGGCAAATTTTCAGATTCCGTTGTTGATCTTGTCATTGGTAAAGAGATTCAAGGATCACTTGATGATTTCAGGATCTATAACCGTTCGCTGAACGAGTTTGAAATTCTCGCGCTGGCGAATGTTGAAGAAAATCGGAATGAGTTACTTTCGGAACCTTCGAAGGTCTTGAATCCATTCGAATTTAATGGCAATGATTCACCAGGCAAGCTGCATTCCCATATCAACTTTGAGCATGGTCTTGCAATCAAAAATCTCGACGACCATGTGTCAACTGGGGGAATCGAAATGGATCTTTCAGAACCGTTTTGCCTGGAAGTCTGGATCGCTCCAAGGAGCCTCTATAAATGCGATTATTATCGACGTTCAATAGTATTGTTGGGACCGTGCCAACTCTGCATAGCCAATCAGGGGCAATTCAGCTTTGACCCAGGAGTCTATGAAGACCTTTTTGCTAGCATTGGAATCGATAAGAATACCTATCCTATCATACGAAGGGGTCAAATCTGAATTGACCCATCTCGCCCTACAGTGGACTGGTGAAGAATTACAGTTTTTTGTAAATGGAAAACTAGATACCCATCAATACAGCACCAGAGGTCATTCTGAAACTCCATCTGAGTTTGTTAAGCGATTGTTCAGTGAATATCAGACAGTCGATCTAAAACTTGGGGCACCGTTGAGCAAAGGGTCAGATGGTCAGCTTGCCAGCAATCTGTACAACGTACGTATCTCGGAAGGTGTCCGTTACACCAAACAATTCAAGCCTGAAGTGTTCACAAAAGAACCTCAGACTAAGTTGCTCTATGACTTCAGCGAAGGTCAAGGAAATGTTCTCAAAGATAGTTCAGGTAATGGATATGATGGAGAGATCATTGGAGCGAAATGGGTCGAATTCAAACGTCCTCGCGTTTCAAAGAAGGTGGAACATAAAGCGACCGAAAGCAAGTGGCTGAATCTTTTACCACTCATCGATCCAGCGTTAGATGCTGACGGTGACGGTGACGGTGGCAAGTTCGAATCCGAAGAACTCGTGATTGGTCACCGCGCGACTTTAACACTCCCGGTGATCCCGAGAGGTGACTATGAAATTCGTGCCGAATTCACATCTTGGAATGGTCCCAAGTACCTCCACGTACTTCTTCCTATTGGTGAACGAAATCCTTCGGTCGTCTTAGCAAGCAACGATAATGAAACCGGATACCAGGGAGCGGGACTGCAATTGATCGATGGGTTTTCTGTCGCAGATTCAAAGAATTCAACCCGTCAAACGGAAACATTTTTAAGACCTAACGAAAAGCAAACTTTTCTATGTCGAGTCATTTCCAAAAATGATCATGCAACAATCACGGCGACTGTTGACGGGAAAACGATCGCCGACTGGTCCGGCTCAACAGATCGCCTGAATAAACCTGATGCGGGCAAGTCCTCACAATTGAAAATCTGGTGCTACAAAGGGATGTTAAAACTGCATTCACTGGAACTACGAATGCTCAACGGCGAAGTTCAGTACATGCGACCGAAAGCAGAGTAATCCATATTACATATCGACCTCGCGCGTGGCACTCAATTTGATGCTGAGATCCAATGGATCTACCACCCACCCCGAAGCTAGGCAAACAGCCACATGCCTCCAATGAAAATCGCAAACCAGATTAGGATGCCGACCTTAGTACGCCGCCGGAGAGTGCCGTCAGATTTGCACGCGAGGTTTCGGAACCCATCATTGCGCCCACCGCGCCACATCCAGTCAGGACCAGCATTGTCTGCTTTTGGATCGATAAAGCAGACAGCGACTCCGATCATCGCTACACAAACAGTGAAGATGATCTTCACGCCCACTGGCATAGATTCGCCCAACGAGAGGTTCTAACGACACCGCCCTCATCGAAGGCAACCAACGTCGTGTATTAGTTGATTCTCCAATGGTGCGAGACAAAAAGCAAGAACGAAGGAGTGCCGAACGTCATAGAGACCATTCATTGTTGGGTGACTCTTCGCTCGTAGTCAGCACGCCATTGTGAAAGTGGATTGCCCCCGTGATTACCTGCCTCGAAGTCTGTTTTGTTGTTTGGCGCGGTTGGTCGAAAATGGTCGAAGTGTCGGGCTCGCGGATACCCCTTAATGTACTGGTTCCAGACCCAATCGATTGTGGCAAGATCGGCACCCTGGTCAATCTTTTCTTGGAGCCCGCGTTCAATCCGGATGAGATCATCGGTTGGAACATGAGAAGGCATCGAACCAAAATTTCCATGCAACATCCATGTATAAACGATGCAGTATGCCCATTGTTCTTCAGTGAGTCCTGCCGGAACTTCTTTAGACAACCGTAGAATGGTAACTTCCATTCGCTTCGCAACAGGGCGATGGCGAGTGAATGGGTAAACCTTCACCGCGAGATAGCCTATGATCAGGATCACGGCTGCGAACAAGGCAATTCGTAATGGAGGTCGACGATTCTCTCTCGGATTCACCGTTGATTCCCTTTATCGTCCAACAGGAGACTTTTATGCCGCCGCAACAGCATGGCTGTGGTCAGCCTGGACCTTAGGCTTTCAGTAGATATTCGGCGAACATCAGGCTGCCCACAGAATTTGACAGGCATTGCATCATTCGCGATGTGGGCAATTTGTCGTGAGAGCATACTCGTCATTCAACGCTCTACCACGGCAAATTGTCCACAGCCACTCGTTGCCAAGCAGTAGCGACGTTTCTACTCGGTTCTTCTTCAATCTTCGTTAAGAATTTCTGAAATACTCACGCGATGAAATTTATAGCGGCAATCATAGGCTCCCAGAAATAATGCCTTCTCGTTTGGTGTTTTCCAGTAATCGCCAAGGGTGAGTTGCTCGGGCTTGCCCTGCCAGTCGATGATGGTTGAACCATCGACTGTGACGGTGACATGATTATCCTGAACCGTCACAATAATCT
>JABJMI010000802.1 GCA_018659505.1 Planctomicrobium sp. | reverse complement strand
TCCCAAAGACCAGGCTGTTTTACGGTCAGGTGCAAAGCCGGGAGACTGGATATTCGTCACTGGATCGTTGGGAGGTTCGCTTCCGTCTGGACGACATTTCACATTCGAGCCAAAGCTGAAGGCATCACGAATTCTCTTCGAACATTTCCGACCGACGGCAATGCTCGACATTAGCGATGGAATCGCCAGCGACATCCGTCACATCGCTAATCAAAGCAATGTTGGTGTCATACTCAATGCAAGTGAAATTCCAATCCATGAAGATGTGAATCAGTCATTGAATCACGATCAACGTTTGCAACATGCTCTGTGCGATGGAGAAGACTTTGAACTCCTGTTGAGTGTCTCCCCTGAAACGGGAGAACGCTTATTGAGCGATGGCAAACGGCATGGATTAAAAGCAATGAAGATTGGAGAGTGTACTAAGAAAAAAGAGCTTGTTTTATCTTTTGGTGAGAAGTTCATTTCACTGCCAGCAGGCGGTTGGATTCATCAGACACATTCGTAAGGGAAGCCCTGACGTACAAAACCGCTGCAAGACAATCCATGTCTCACAGCGGTTTCAATTTCACTCAGCGATATCGCATCTTGCGGCTGACTCTCTAACAGCGATTACGTAGTAGTGTAAGCGTGCATTCCGTGTTCGTTAATATCGAGACCTTGAACCTCTTCTTCTTCGGTAACTCGAAGTTGTCCCATCGCTTTCAAGGCATAGAAGACAATCCCCATTGTCACAAATGCCCAGACACAGATGATGGCTGTGGATTTGATTTGCACTATCAAGAAACCCATACGAGTCATTTCAGGGAAGTCATCTAGGGGAATGTTTCCGAAGATTCCTGTAGCGATTCCACCCCAGACTCCACAAACACCATGGACAGGAAAGGCGCCGACTGGATCGTCGATTCTGAGTTTCTCTAAGGCGATGATGGCTGCGACAACAAGTACACCGGCAACAGCACCGATGATCACTGCTTCCCCTTGCTCAACGCGATCGCAGTTGGCCGTGATACCAACCAAACCAGCGAGCACACCGTTGAGTCCCATAGTCAAATCAGGCTTCTTGAAGATACACCAGCCAGTGATCAAGGCGGCAATTCCACCAGCTGCTGCCGCGAGAGTTGTTGTTAATGCAATGTATGTTGTCGCTTCAGCATCTCCTGCAGTTGCGTACGCAAGCTGCGAACCTGGGTTAAAGCCGTACCAACCAACCCACAGAATAAATACACCCAGTGCTGCCAACGTAATATTGTGCCCCGGCATCGGTCTCGATTTTCCATCCGCTCCGAAGCGACCAATACGTGGTCCAAGTGCCAGTGCTCCCGCGAGACCAGCAAATCCCCCGACTGCGTGAACAACTACGGAACCAGCGAAATCCTGGAATCCTTGGGCATCCAAGGCACCACCTCCCCACTTCCACATACCTGAAATTGGATAGATAAGTCCCGTTAAGATCGCACTGTAGACTAGGTAAGAAGAGAATTTCATTCTTCCAGCAACTGCACCGGAAACGATTGTTGCGGCTGTCGCTGCGAATGCAACTTGGAACATGAAATCTGTTGAATGACTCAGTCCATAGGCGAGATCAGGCGTCGTGTCACGATCTACGAATGGAGTAAATGTCCCAAGCCAATCTCCTGCATATGCCTCGCCTGGATACATCAGATTAAATCCGAAGAGCCAAAAGAGCATGACTCCAACACAGAGATCCATCAAGTTTTTCGACAAGATATTGACTGCGTTCTTTTGGGAGTTCAACCCGACTTCCACCATTGCGAAGCCTGCCTGCATGAAGATGACGAGCACAGCACAAACTAGCATCAACATGGTATTGAATGCGTAGTTCATATCCGCTTGATACTGTTCAAGCGTCATCGGTGTTTCAGCTTCTTCCTCCGCGGCTTCTTCTTCAACAACCTCTGTCGTTTCGGCACTTTCAGTGACTTCTACGGCATCTTGTGCCCATGACGATGTCGGCAACATCACCGCGAAGACTGCCACAAACAATACTAACGGACCGAGAGCAATCCAACGCTTCATTTCAAACCCCACATCGTTTCAGTCATTGCAGATCATCTCCGAGCGCCGTCAATGATGCTGCTCAATTTCTAAACAAAAGTCTCGATTCTGTTACTTAATACAGATCGAAATATGTAATCTGAGAGGAGATAGGCAATCAGCGTGCCGCACATTCATGTTATCTCAAAAATGTAGAGAAATGCACGTATTCGTATTGAAATTGTCTTGTTTTTTGAGATTGAGAATACAGGAGCGGCAAGAAAGTGCTGAGAGAGAATGCAGCTCATGCTTATTTAATGTGCTTGCTCATTTAGCAGCACTTTTTCTGATCGCTACGTTTTTGTTTTCTTGCCCTTGTCCCTCGATCCCTAGCCCCTTGACTAAGCGGCTTAAATGATGCTCCTTTTTTGGTTGCGACTAACAAAGCCGGATTAGGGGTGACATGTTGAACCGAAATTCAATTATGATGACGGATCAATATCCACTTGTTGATTCTGATAGTGTCCCGAGCCAAGTACCCGCCGAAGAAGGATGAATGATGTCCAAGTCTTCTCATTCAGCACATGCGTTCTCAAACTGGAATCCACTCGCTGCCGATGGGCTGGTGGTTCGCAGTCGACGGAATA
>JABJMI010000712.1 GCA_018659505.1 Planctomicrobium sp. | reverse complement strand
GTTCTGAACTTACCGTAACAGACGGAGCTTGGTTCGTAGTTCCTACCGACGTTCAAGCTGCTACAGCTGCTGGCGATCGTGTATTGTTGATGCAATTGACTACAGACGGAACAGCTACAGGCATTTTGAACTTGCAAGGCTGGGACGCTGAAGGAGCTGCTTGGAGAGCGTATGATTTGACATTCTCTTCTACAGACGCAGAAGTTTTCGGTTGCACTAACGCAAATGCGGCAAACTTCAACTCTGACGCATCTTACGACGACGGTTCTTGCTTCGGCGAAAACAATGGTCCTTCTCACGGATTGTCTAACATTGACAACACAACAGAGTGGAACATCTTCCCTAACCCAGTATTCGAAAGCACGTTCAGCGTAAAGTTTGACCGTGAGTTGAACTTGGGCGGTGAGAATATTATTCTCGAAGTAACTGACATGTCAGGAAAGTCAATCATCTCTCAAGAAGTTGCTCAAGAAAACATCATCGGTGGTAACCGAATTGTTGTGAAGCACGACTTGGCTGCTGGTAACTACACTGTTGCCGTAAAGCATGAGAACTTCAGCGACGCTCAAAACATCGTTGTAGCTCACTAATCCTGCACTCAACACATTTTTAAAAAGGACCCCGAGGGGTCCTTTTTTTTGCATTTCCTTTTCGATTGAGGCTCGGCTAATGAGTACTTTCGCGAAATGATAATGAAGAACAAAGGCGGAGCAATCATCATAAGCGCGCTCATCTTGACAGCTTGTGGTTCTCAGATGGATGATGGCACGGAGTTGATGGGGACTCCGATGGTTGGCAACATGAATATGCGGAGTGCCACAATCTGGATGCAGCTTTCCAATTCAAACAGTGAATCTGTCCATGTCTTAGTGTTGGATTCGGCACTCAACGCTGTAGGAGACTATCAGGCGGAAGACTTGGGCACATCAAACAACTGTTTGAGCCGTATTCATGGGCTTGAACCTGGCACAACTTACTCTTATGTTGTTATGTCAGGAAGTCACGTGCTATCAGACACATTGATCATCTCTACACAAACATTATGGCAATACCGAACCGATCCACCTTCCGTTCGTATCGCATTAGGAAGCTGTGCCTACATCAATGAACCCGTCTATGACCGACCAGGAACACCTTACGGTGGTGGTTATGAAATTTTCGAAACAATGGCCAACGAAGGGTTTGACGCGATGTTCTGGCTGGGCGACAATGTATACTTAAGAGAAGCCGACTTTGGTAGCTACAGTGGCTACGTTCATCGTTATAACCACACAAGAAGCACGCCAGAGCTACAAACCTTATTGAGTCGTGGCGTTCATTATGCAGTATGGGATGACCATGATTACGGCCCCAACGACTGTGACGGCTCATATGCGAATAAAGCTTTGGCAAAAAGAGCGTTTGATGCCTATTGGCCCAATCCAAGTGGAGAAGTGGCTGCTGCGCCAGAACTCAACGCCACTTCTTTTACGTTCGCGGATGCCGATGTATTCTTGCTTGACAACAGAACCCATCGTGTAAATGACGGCATGGGAGTGGGGAAACGGCAGATGTTTGGGAAAATCCAATTGGATTGGCTCTTGAATAATTTAAAAAACAGCAGAGCGCCATTCAAATTGATCGCAGTAGGAGGACAGGTAGTAAGCGATGCAGCGATTTATGAGAACTTCGCTCAATTCCCAGAGGAACGACAATGGTTGCTCTCTGAGCTGAATCGATTGGATATCAGAGGGGTGGTGTTTCTGTCTGGCGATCGCCACAGCAGTGAACTTTCAAAGCTACAGTTCGCTAATGGAAATTGGGTCTATGACCTCACCGTTAGCCCATTGACTAGCAGTAGTTACGACCACAGTGAAGAGCCCAATGAACTGCGCGAACCGGGCACGATGGTCGGTGAAAGGAACTATGGGATGCTCGAGATTTCGGGGCCTCGAAAAGAGCGCACGCTTCGCATGCAAATTAAGTCTGCTCAAGGAGCATTGATTTGGGAACGGTCTATTTCAGCCGCGGATGGTCACATCCTCGCTCCCTAATCGGCCAAAAGATTACCATTCCTCGTCCAAGAGGAAATCGGTTTGTTTGGGGCGTTGATCGATTTTAATCAAATAATTGACACCATCTACCGTCAATCGAATGGCTCGGCAAATCATTTGCTTGCCAGGCATTTCAAACTCAAAGGTATCATGGTCAAAACCATCTGGATACTTTTCAGATAAGCTGCTCAGAATTTGCTGAGGCAACTTTCGATAACTCACGATTAGGTTTCTCATCTTTCATTATTTTTGAGACTTTACTGCATTTGGCTGCAAAAGGTTACATTGAACCAAAACCCCTCTCCATTGCTATGAATACAAACGTGCAAAAAGTCCGTAAGGACTACGCAAAGCGAGAGCTTAAACGCGACGACTTGCCGAACAGCCCCGTCGAGCTCCTCGAGGATTGGTTGTCGGCAGCAGAAAGCACGGACCCCGACGACTACAATGCCATGTGCTTGTCGAGTGTCGACGAGACCGGGAAGCCAAGCTCGAGGATTGTTCT
>JABJMI010000159.1 GCA_018659505.1 Planctomicrobium sp. | reverse complement strand
TCCGCCCGCTACGATTGCCTGCGTTCTCTCCGCCAGTTCATACTGCACACTCGGACAAGTGAGCATCGGCGATTGTCCGTTCCAATTGGCTTTATCAATCCGTTTCATCGCGCGCCGCTTTCGAGCATCGAGCTTTCGTCGTAGACTTTTCTTCACCTGAAAACCTCCGTGAGTGCTGATGTTCGGTGACCCAATAATCAATGAAACACCAGTAAACACCGAAGGTTTTCGCTTTCCAGTAAATGAAACAATTCCAACTACGCTGGTTTAAGGACTAATTGGAGAATGGAGGATAGGGAAATGGAGAAAAATGAGTCCACACTGTTAGCAGCACACTTCATTGTGTGCTGCCCGTTAGACTGAAAATTGACAAAAAACGGACATGGGACGTCCAGAACAGTACGTTGAACAGTAGACTCATTCATCAGTCTGAGGAGAAGCCTCGCTTTAGCCTTATTGCAAATCAACACGCCAATCCTTCTCAAATCAGAAAAGTAAGGAGACAGGATGAACATGATTGACAGGATAAGAAAAGATACGGAATCCTTTAAGAACTTGGAGTAGAAGTTTTTACCACGAAATAAACGAATGGCACGAAAAGAAATATAAATCATTCTATTCAGCAACACGTTTCAGATAGAGAATGAAAGACACAATTTATCCTGTTCATCATGTCAATCCTGTCTAGTTTTTTTATCTCAAAGAATCCATGACTAACTCCAACGCTAACTTCATTCAGCACTTCAATTAACATTTCGGTACATATCAACTACCCTGAATTCGGGATTTTTCTTCCCATTGTTCAGTCGAGGCAAATGTGACGCTCAGACAAATTATCAAACGAATCTTTCCGGCAGCCCGAACACGTATCACGTGGTTCGATGCGATGCCGTTGATTCTCTTTCTGATTGTCTATGCCGTTACGATTATCTTACTTGATGTTTTCGATCACCTGACGTTCACACATCCGGCGTGGTTTGCTTTGATGATAGTTTCCATCTGGATTTGGTGGATGGCAATCAATGGCTGGAGCGGTCTAAATCGTCGTCGTTCAATCCAAGCACTCACCATTCGTCTACTTTTAGTTGGGACGTTTGTTGCTTTACTTGCTGGTCCCCGTAGCGTCCGGACCAGTGATCAACTTTCGGTCGTTTATGCCGTCGATATTTCCGAATCGATTCACCCAGATCGAGTGACAGAAGCACTCAACTTTGTTGCGAACACAACTGCTGAGAAGCCGAATCAAGATGTCGCTGGCTGGATTGCGTTTGGAAGTTCGGCTGCGGTCGAAGTTCCTCCGATTCAGACGACATTCGGCAGCACGATGACGAACCCGGACGATATTCAATTCAATAGTCGAGTTGACCGCGATGCCACGAATATCGAGAACGCTCTCTCACTCTCCGCAGCGATTTTACCTGAAGATACATTAGGAAGAATCGTGCTCATCAGCGATGGAGCTGAAACTGCCGGCGACTTGAAATCAGTGCTTGATCAACTCAATTCGCGTGGTATTTCCGTCGACGTGATGCCAGTGAAATATAACTACACAGACGAAACATGGATCGAACGACTCGACCTTCCGCAAACTGTCAAACTGGGTGAACCTTACGAAGCTTCAGTTGTGATTTCTTCACTGAAGGCTGGTAAAGGCAAGCTCATCATCGAAGAAAAAACGGGTACTGAGAAGCCGTATGTCTTCGATCCAATCGACGTCGAGTTCAGAGAAGGTAAAAATCGAATCGATATCCCAATCTATCTACGCACACCCGGTTACTATGAGTACAAGGCAACATTAGTGACCGAAGAAGGAGCCGATGGCCGTAACGAAAACAACGAAGCGATTGGTTACATCTACGTTGAAGGCGAAGGGAAAGTCTTAATCGTCGCTGATCCGCTACGGGAAGATGATCGCGACTTTGAGCGACTCACCAAAGCGATTCGCGAAGGCGAACGCGCCGTTGAAGTCGTCGACTCTTACAAATTCCCGCGCGATCCACTTTCTCTCCTGCCGTACGATTGTGTGATCTTCGCGAATGTCCCGCATGATGCGTTTGATGAAGTGCAGTTGCAGGCGATGCGGGATGCTGTCTTCAATCAGGGGACCGGATTCCTGATGGTCGGGGGCGAAAACAGTTTCGGTCCCGGTGGATATCATCGAACCGTTGTTGAAGAAGCACTTCCGATCAGCTTGGATATTACGAAGAAGAAAATTCTTCCCAAAGGTGCGCTTGCGATCATTCTACATACCTGTGAATTCCCGGAAGGTAATACCTGGGCGAAACGAATCACGAAACAGGCAATCAAAGTTCTAGGAAAGCAGGATGAAGTCGGCGTCATCGCCTACGGTCCAGGTGGTGAGCAATGGGTCTTCGAACTCACCCCCGCTGGCGACTACGAGAAAATGGTCCCGAAGATCAATGCCGCAGCCATCGGCGATATGCCAGCCTTTGGTCCAACAATGCGGATCGGTCTTGAAGGTCTCAAGAAAAGTGACGCTGCCACTAAGCATATGATCATCATTTCTGATGGTGACCCGCAGCTAGCGCCGCCTAAATTGATGCAGGACTTTATCGATTCAAAAGTCAGTGTTTCGACAGTGGCGGTCTTTCCACATGGTGGAGTTGAAATCGGCACACTACGAAATATCGCGAACGCCACTGGAGGAAGACCTTACTTCCCTGCCGATCCGAATGAGCTTCCTAAGATCTTTATTAAAGAAGCGAAGACTCTCAAGCGGAGTATGATTCAAGAGAAAGAAATTTCTCCCGAGGTCGGTTTTCCGTCGCCTGTGTTAGAAGGAATTCAAGGTTTGCCGAAGCTACATGGGTTCGTGCTGACATCTATTAAAGAAAACGCTCTCGCTGAGAATGTTCTCTTTGCAGTCGCTGATGATGCGGCTTCTGGCGAAACAGATCCAGTGCTTGCCATCTGGCGCTACGGACTCGGCACAACAGCTGCCTTTACATCATCATTGTCCAATCAATGGGCATCTGACTGGGTTGATTGGGAACAATACTCCGCTTTCGTGAAGCAGTTATTGATTCGCATTTCTCGCGTTCAAAAGGCAGGGCATTTGAGGATGTGGACTTACAACTCCGGTGGTCAGGGCATCATCATGGTGGAAGATTTTCATCAAGATGAAGACTTCCTGGATGTCGCTGCCAAGGTTTCTGGTCCTGGTGGAATGGAATTGACTCTTCCTTTGAAGCAAGTCGGAGCACGTCGTTATCAAGGAACATTCCCGGTTGCAGACAAGGGGCAGTTCCAAGTCACCGCCTTAGGAAAAGCAGGCGAACGTGAGGACCGCGTGCATGGTGGTTTCATTGTTTCTTATTCGCCAGAGTACCTGAAGTTCACTTCTAACATGAGTACCTTAAAACAGATCAAGGACGAAACAAACGGAAACGAACTCGATGGCTCAACCACCGCAGCGAACATCTACAATCGCCGTTCACCGAAACGAAGTTCGAAGCCGATATTCGATTGGTTTCTAATCGCCATTGCCTGTTTGATTCCGCTAGATGTGGCAGTTCGTCGAGTCCAACTCGATTGGAAAGCCGTTCTGAGTGCCTTGGGCATCGGTCGAAAACCAGAGACGACTCAAACAATGGGCGCTCTCCTCGCTCGCAAGAAAGAAGTGGGGGAACATCTTAAAACTCAGTCAGATTACCGACCGCAGCCAACACCTACGACAAAAAGCCCGTATCTACTGCAATCAGCGAAGCGAACTGCGGAAGAACCTAAAGCGAAGCCAAAATCGACTGCACAATCTTCAACTCCTAAAGAAGACACAACGACCAGTCGGTTACTGGCGATGAAACGAAAACGATCATCAGACGATGATGATGAAGAACAATAATTGAAAGTGATCTATATGTCCGATCAAGATGTTGCAGCGTTGCAAGCCGAAGCGAATCAATTTCGTAAAACATTCCAAGCCGTTAAAGATGAAATTGCGAAAGTAATCGTCGGTCAAGAACGCGTGGTCGAAGCCGCGCTGACAGCCATTATCTGCGGCGGCAATGTTCTCTTAGAAGGTGTCCCTGGACTGGGAAAAACCGAACTCATCAAAGCGATGTCGGAAGTTCTTGATCTCGACTTTCGTCGTATTCAGTTCACACCCGACTTGATGCCTGCTGATATCATCGGCACAAACATGATGCAGTCCGATGAACATGGACGCTATCAATTCGAATTCCGTAAAGGACCAATTTTCACTCAGCTATTACTGGCAGACGAAATCAATCGTGCGACTCCGAAAACACAATCGGCACTCCTGGAAACGATGCAGGAAGGAACCGTCACCACCGCGGGGACGATCCATACGTTAGAGCAACCATTCTTTGTGATGGCGACACAAAACCCGCTCGAACAAGAGGGGACATACCCGCTACCAGAGGCTCAACTTGATCGTTTTCTTTTCAAGATCGATGTGCCGTTTGTTTCGCTAGATGAGCTCAACAATATCGTCAATCGCACAATATTAAAGCAGCGAATCGAGGTCGACAAGATTCTCGACGGTCCACAGATCATGCACCTACGAACGGTTCTGAACAAAGTCGTCGTCGCTGAGCCGATGAGAGATTTCGCCTGTCGTCTTGTCTTAGCAACGCATCCAGCGACCGAGTTCTCACCAGAGGGAGTGAAGAAGTTCATCCGTTGGGGCGCATCACCACGAGCGGCGCAAGCACTCATTCGGGC
>JABJMI010000178.1 GCA_018659505.1 Planctomicrobium sp. | reverse complement strand
CGCCAACGGATTAGCGGCAGATGCGGGGTTGTTTACATATCCAGTTCTCATGGCTGCCGATATTCTGGCGTACGATAGTAACCTCGTTCCGGTTGGGCAGGATCAGGTTCAGCATCTGGAAGTCACCCGCGACATCGCGCAGCGATTCAATCATCTCTACAAAACAGAAGTCTTCGTACTGCCGGAAGGACATGTCCTCAAAGAGACCTCGAAAGTGCCGGGGACTGATGGCGAGAAGATGTCCAAAAGTTACGGCAACACCATTGGTATTTTTGAACCACCCAAGAAGCTTCGCAAGAAGTTCATGTCGATCAAGACGGATTCAACACCCGTTGAAGAGCCCAAGAACCCGGAGGCGTGCTCAGTCTTCGATCTATATAAACTGTTTGCCAACGCAGATGAACAATCAGCGCTCGCGGAGCGTTATCGCGCTGGTGGAATGGGTTACGGCGAAGCGAAACAAACTCTCTATGAGAAAGCGATGGAACACTTCGCTGAGGCGAGAGAACGTCGTGAAGAGCTAGAAAAGAATCCCACAGAAGTCGAAGACATCTTACAAGCCGGCGCAGCGAAAGCACGAGCGAAAGCTAAAGAAGTTCTCAACAGAGCCCGCGAAGCATGCGGTCTACGATCAATGTAAAAACGCGGTTAGCCGGACACTTAAAGTGTCCGGCAAAACATAGAATACTTCGCAAACTACCGATCAATTTCGCCCATCACGATATCGAGCGACCCGACAATCGAAGGAATATCCGCCAGCAAAACACCTTCGCAAAGTGGACCTGTCACCGACAGGTTACAGAAGCAAGAGCTCTTTGCTCGGGCTCGCATTGGTTCGGCTTGACCATCGCCGACGATGTAGAAGCCCATTTGACCGCGTGGGCATTCGGTTTCGAGGTAGACTTCGTCGACAGGTAGTTTTGTGTTCATCTTGTAAGGAACACGGTGTGAACCTTCAGTCGTTGGGTATTTCTCAATACCTTGGCGAACGAGTTTGATCGCTTCGACCACTTCTAACATGCGAACGAAGAAGCGACACCAGTTATCGCCGAGGACAACATCGCGTGGAATCCCTTTGACACCATCAAATGGTGCAGAAATGACATCGAAGTCGTAACCTTCGTACATGCGGGTGTAGATTTCGTCGCCGTCACGTCGGAGGTCAAAGTCGACTCCACTGCCACGTAGCACTGGTCCGGTGCATCCGTAATCCAAAGCCATTTCAGCGGGCATAATTCCGAGACCGGCAGTTCGTTTGATGAAAATCGCGTTGCGCGTCAGAAGTGTATGGTACTGCTTGATTCTCGTCTCAAGCCATTCAAGGAACATCAGAACGGCGTCGGTCCACAGCAATTTCATTTTAGGATCGTTGCCTGTCAATGAGGCAAGTCCGGGTGGAATTTCAATCATTCCCGGTAGATCGTGAGTCGCTCCACCAATGGTCAGATAACTATAAGTCAGGCGTGCTCCACAGGCTTCTTCGAACAGATCAAGAATGATTTCCCGTTCGCGGAAGGCGTAAAGGAACGGACTGAAACTACCGAGATCGAGACCATACGCTCCCATGCCGACGAGGTGGCTGGCGACACGTCCAAGCTCAGCGATGATCAGGCGAACATTCATTGCCTTCTCAGGCAGATCAAGCCCGATCAGTTTCTCGTATGCCAGCGACATACCGAGATTCATATTCATCCCAGCGAGGTAATCCATGCGGTCGGTGTACGGAATCCACTGCGGACCGTTTAGGTTCTCGCCGATTTTCTCTGCACAGCGATGCAGGTATCCGATGTGTGGCGTCACTTCGTAAACGACTTCACCATCTGTTCGTAGCAACAGTCGCAACACGCCGTGTGTACTGGGGTGCTGTGGTCCCATGTTGATCAGCATTTCGTCCGTGCGGACATCGAATTCAATAATTCGCTGATCGTCGAGTTGAGTTGCCATGGTCGGGTCTCAGTAAGTCGTATTTCTCTAATAATGAATAAGCGTCGATTTACAATATGATTTAGTAGCCGCGGACGCCGTGATACTCGAGTGGGAATTCGTAGTCTTTGCGGAGCGGATGTCCGACCCAGTCATCAGGGCACAAGATGCGAACGAGATTTGGATGTCCTGTGAACTTGATACCGACGAGATCGAAGGCTTCACGTTCGTGCCAATCAGCGATGCCCCAGACATGAGCGACTGATGGGACTTCAGGAATCTGTCCCTCTTGATCATCTTTCCAGCGAGGCAATTTAACCTTGATCGTCATGTTGTGCTTATGGGTCACACTCAGCATGTGATAGACAACTTCCAAATGTGGCTCGAAAGGAAATTTCTTCGCCAACTTGGCATCAATTTCCAGATAGTCGACGCCACTCAGATCACAGAGCATGTCGAACTTGAGTGCATCATCTGACTTGAGGAATTGAGAAACCTCAGCGATCGAGGCAGGAGCAACTTCGATCCAATGATCTTTCGCAGCGGTGTTTAGCTCAATGATAGCATCGCTACCAAACTTGCTTGTGAGTGCGTCGTAGATTT
>JABJMI010000181.1 GCA_018659505.1 Planctomicrobium sp. | reverse complement strand
TGTATTTTCCTGCTGCAACTCTATCAATTTGCCAGGCACGCTCACCCACACCAATCGTATTACTCGTGCCATCGGTGATGTCACGGAAACGGGTTTTGCTGTCAATATTGAAAACGCCGTTAGCAATATTCATTTGCGGTCGAAGCTCACCGCTACTGTTCACTGCCAGATAGTTTGTCATCGCCAGTGAACGCAGAGTTCCTCCGGAATCTCTGACGCGACGGTTGCCGTTGTTGTTGACATCGGGACCAGTATCCGAAGGACAACGGAATGCTGGGAAGGAATTTTCCATAGCACTTCGTTTGGTAGCATCACTGACTGCCTCTGTCGGGCGCGTCGGACCTGGATCGAGCGTGTTGTACAACGGAGCCTGATCGACAAATGGCAAAATCATCGTTGACCAACTCCAGTTTAAACGATCTCTAGCACCATTGTTCGCGGTATTTCCTTCTTGGTTGATGGCTCCTGGGGGGAAGACTCGATGAGTGTCGTGATAGTTGTGCAGTGCCAGCCCGAGTTGCTTCACATTGTTTTTACACGACGATCGTCGTGCCGCTTCGCGAGCCTGCTGTACAGCAGGCAAAAGTAGCGCAATCAGAATAGCGATGATGGCAATCACCACCAATAGTTCGATGAGTGTAAAACCATGTTTCTTCCTACGACTCATGAATAGTTCTCCATTTAGAAAAGGATAGGGTAAAAAAGAATTGAATTAAAATGCCTGAATCGGCAGATTTGATCGCACAGAATTCGTGCTTAACAAATGTTGTGACGAATCGAGTTCCATCATGCAACACTTATGTTTCGGTTTTGGGAATGGGAGAAGCGCAACGTTGATTCATAGTAGCAACGTAGCAACGCACACACCGATCTCTCTAAGGGCTGTCAATCAACGAGCGAACCAGTTCTTACAGAACTGGTCTACCGGATCTTCCGCCCAGACATCAAGCAAAATTACTCTTAAGTAATCAGCTTGATCTTCAGTGAGAGACTCTGTGATCTCCTCAATCCAATGAAAAATGATATTCATCACTTGTTCTGCATGTTCTTCAAGATGATTCGTAACATACTGATAGTGAATTTGGGCTATGTCGTTGAAGATCACAAATGAGTAATCGGGCTCAAGTATCTTCAAATAGTCAGTAGCCAATTCTAAATATCGGTAAAGAATCAGTATTCGATCTTCGACAGGTTTGCTTTGAAGACAGCAGTCCCAAGAGCAATTTCCAGTCGTATTGAAATACTCGTCATAATATGGATCGCTATCTTCATCTGTGACAACATGGACCATCTGCTGACCTCGTAATTCATTTAATACTCGTTCACAACGTTCTCTGGTACTCCGCCTTCGAGAACAGTTTTAATCTGCATGGCGACTCGGGTTCTTAAATCGGTGAGTGCTTCTTCAGAGACGAACGCTGCGTGGGGAGTGACGATGACTTTTTCGTTTTGGTAGAGAGAGTCATTTAAATCCGGTGGTTCGGGGTCGAAAACATCTAAGCCAGCACCAGCGACTTTGCCTGCTTGAATCGCCTGTTCTAGTGCGACAGGATCAATCAGTGGTCCCCGAGATGTGTTGATGATACAGACTCCTGCTGGCATTTGTTCGAATGCAGTTGCGTCCAACAAATGCTGAGTCTCATCCGTGAGGGGAGCATGTAAACTGATGATCTTTGAAGTTTGCAGCAACTCCTTCAGTGGAAGCATTGGGCAATCTGTGCCGTATTGATTCCCAGAAGGTGTACTGGCGACGACATCCAGACCGAAGGCTCTTGCTCGCTGATACACTTCTCGACCGATGCGACCGAAGCCGATTAAACCGAGTCTCATCCCCTTGAGTCGCTGCATGGGTGGACCGGCTTTGAGATTGTATTCCCCTTGCTTTGTTCGCTGGTGAAAGAAGCCAATGTTCCGTTTGAGTGCAAGCAGTAGTCCCATTGTGTGATCAGCGACTTCCTCCACACAATAATCTGGAACATTCGTAACAGGAATCTTTAACTCGCTGGCAGTCTCGATGTCGATGTT
Organism: Planctomicrobium sp.; assembly: GCA_018659505.1. Taxonomy (GTDB): domain Bacteria; phylum Planctomycetota; class Planctomycetia; order Planctomycetales; family Planctomycetaceae; genus Thalassoglobus. The sequence continues at coordinate 2,153 of JABJMI010000181.1, read as the reverse complement.
GTCTAACCCGATTCCCATTCGACAGATCACCTTGCAGTTTTTTGCAGAGCGAACGACTTTCTCGGTCACTTCTGCCCAGCAGGTGGCGATGGCATCGACGTTCGCTGCCAGTTCTTGCAGCGACGATTCGCTTCCATCTGGTGAGTCAATCAGCTCAACCCCAATTGGAGAAAGAATTTTCTTCTCAATTTCCAAATCTGCCCAAGGACGGTCTGTAAGTAAGACTCGATATTTGCTCATGAGACTGGGGTCTTCAATTGCTGCTCAAAAAAAAGTAAAGAGACAGGATGAACATGATTTACAGGATAAGATGAACATTATTCGAATCGGCAAACAGGAAACATGGCTATCGTTAATTGGTTGTATTGCCAAATCAAAATTCGTTTCTGAACAGATGTGATTGATAAATTCATTGAATCAATCACAAGAGCCATCCTGTACATCATGTCAATCCTGTCTGATTTTCCGGGACGAGATGAACATGATCATAGGCACAATCAGGTCTGTCTGTCGCGATTTTCTTTTCGTGTCATTTGTGTGTTTCGTGGTCATTCAGTTATTTTTAATAATGTGAACGAATACAAGTGATTGTATGCTTCAAGTTAGCTCGCTTCCATTCAATCCCGTGACTTCATCAATTTCTTGCTACAATGGACCGCTCATTGCTCTAACTCTAATTCACCTCTGCATAACGACTATTGAAATAGAGCATGCGTTAATAATCTGCCCAGTAAATTGAAGATATACTCATCGCGAACTGACGAGGATTTGACCTGATGGCGAACTACGAAGAACCAGCGCTGACTAAAACTAAAATTGTGGCAACCGTCGGACCAGCGAGTCGTGATCGAGAAAAACTGAGAGAACTGATCCTTGCAGGTGTGGATGTGTTTCGCCTGAATTTCGCTCATGGTCAGTACGATTTAATGACAAAGGTCATTACTTCCGTTCGTGAACTCGCTGAAGAGTTAGAGCAACCTGTTGCATTGCTTGGGGACTTGGCAGGTCCGAAAATTCGCCTCGGGAAACTCCCTGCGGAGGGACTTGATTTGCAGCAAGGGGAGAAGTTTTATTTCGCGAGCGAAGCCACTGACGACCCGAACGTTCTCACCACTACTTATCCTGGGCTGATTGAAGATTTGGATATCGGAAATCGAATCTTATTAGCCGACGGTTTGGTCTCAATGATTGTGGTTGAGAAAGCTGAGGACAAAATTACCTGTGAAGTTGAACAACCAGGCAGGCTATTCAGCCGACAAGGCGTGAATCTCCCTAGTTGCAAGCTCCAACTCGCCAGCTTAACAGAGAAGGATCTTCAGGATTTAGACTACGCTTTGCAGCAAAAACTGGACTTCATCAGTTTAAGTTTTGTTCGCTCCGCAGAAGATGTCAGACAGTTACGTCAAAGGATTGAAGATGCGAAACCAGGCTATAAGCCACTCATCGTTTCTAAGATCGAAAAGCCTGAAGCGGTCGATGACCTAGAAAACATTCTAAAGGAGACAGATGTCGTCATGGTCGCACGAGGAGACTTGGGGGTTGAAGTCGATATCGTTCGTGTGCCTGCATTACAGAAAAGAATTATTCAAGCATGTAACAAACATCGTGTCCCAGTCATTACTGCTACTCAGATGTTGGAGAGTATGCAGACGAACGAACTGCCCACACGTGCAGAAGTGACAGACGTTGCCAATGCTGTTTTAGATGGAACTGATGCGGTTATGCTCTCTGCTGAAACCGCGGTCGGTGTGAATCCCGCAGGTGTTGTTTCAATGATGAGCCGCATTGTCAGAGAAATCGAACCAATGGTTGCCTCGAACAAGACCCTGCCTATGGGACACAACTCTCGTAACACAGCGACACAACTGACGAAAGGTGTCACACTCGGAGCGATCTATGCTGCCGAAGAAATTGAAGCGAGTTTGATTGTCGTACTTTCAAGAAGTGGAAAGACGGCGTTCGCAGTCTCGGAGTTGCGCAGCGAAGTTCCGATTCTTGCCCTAACAGATGACGCACATACAGCACGTTGCCTTGCGATTGCTTGGGGAGTCTTCTCTGTCGTCACTGACATCTGTGATGCTCCGCCTCAGGAGATGCGTGATTTTGCTATCGAATGGGGACTGAAAGAAGGCGTCCTGAAAAGCGGTGATCGA
>JABJMI010000493.1 GCA_018659505.1 Planctomicrobium sp. | reverse complement strand
TTGCCATCACAGGATTTATCGTGAGCGAAAATGACAAAGAACTTGTTCTCCGCGAACCTGCAGGAGGAAAAGAAATTCATCTTCCTCAAGATGAAATCGGTGCAAGGAAAAAATCAGAAACATCCGCCATGCCCGCTGGTTTGGTGAACCAACTTCAGGATCGAAGTCAGTTCTTGGACCTTGTTCGTTTTCTTTTGGAAATCAACGACAATCCCGACCGACTGAAAGAAATCAAACAAGCCGTCAGCGAATGAGAGAGCTACTTACAATTTAATAATAACAGACATCAAAACCTCCCAGAATCATTGAGGTAATGGTGATATGTAATGATCGCTGATAGGATCTCAATCTTATTCAGGATATTGAGTTACAGGATGCCCACATGAGTCGTATTCAGTTCGGTAGACGAAGTTTTCTAGGAATCGGTATGGCAGGGGGGCTAACGTCTCTGTCCGTCAGCCGACTGTTGGCCCAAACGGCAAAAAATGGTGATCGCCCTGGATCCGCCAAGAATGTGTTAGTCATCCTCGAACAAGGTGGGATGTCGCACATTGATACTTGGGATCCCAAGCCGGAATCGCTGGCAGACAATCGCAGTCCATACAAACCAATCAACACAAATGCGCCTGGGATTCAGTTTACGGAACTACTGAGCCGAACTTCACAGGTCGCAGATAAGCTGACCGTCATTCGTTCGATGCACCACAAGAACGGAATTGCGAGCGGTCACCCGAAGGGAACTCAGTACGCATTATCAGGACATGTCCCAGGCGGTCCCGTAGAAATGCCAGACATTGGTTCGGTGGTCGGACATCGCATTAATTCTCATTGCAGCTATCTGCCGTCCTACATTATGGCTCCCGGCAACCATGAACAGGCCAAAATGACCACGAGAGGTTTCCTGCCTCCAGGAAATGAGGTCTACAAGACCGGTGGCAGGGACCTTTCTGATCCCAAGTGGAAAGTCTCTGGGCTTGGACTGAATGAAGCCATCGGTGCCGAACGCATTCGGTCGCGACTCAGGCTCTTGAATGAAATCGATCTCGGTTTCCCGGTGCATTCAAGTTCGGATGCGGAAAGTTGGATGGCGTCGATGGAACAGGCTGAAGAAAGTCTGTTTCATCCGCAAAGTGAAAAAGCATTCGCTCTCGAAGATGAAACCCACTCCATCCGCGAGGAATATGGTCGTGGTCACCGTGGTCAATGTTACCTACTCGGACGAAGACTCATCGAGCAGGGAGTCCGATTCGTCACGATTGATGTCCGCGAGCCAATGACAGGCAAAACGCCAGGAGGGTCCAACCTGAATTGGGATCACCACGACTTCATCTATGCGAATGGAACGTGCAACCTTCCCGGAGCAGGTGGAGGCGGACGTGGTCGTTATGGAATCGGAACCTGGTGGATGATGGGAAGCGTCGACCAGGCGTTTTCCGCACTGATTCGCGACATGGATGATCGCGGCTTACTGGATGACACTCTGGTTTGCTTCGTGACAGAGTTCGGTCGTACCCCCAAGCTCAACAAACATCAGGGGCGAGATCACTGGACAGGGGCTTATAGCATTGTCATGGCGGGAGCAGGTGTCCCCGGCGGTCAAGTGATTGGTGCATCGAACAAACAGGGTGGCTACGTCACTGAAGATGCTTACACACCGGAAGATTACGCTGCGACTGTCTATTCGAAGCTAGGTCTGCACCTCGGTGATCCACTGAGAACACAGGATGATCGTCCAATTTTTCTGTCAGCCGAAGGGCAACCTATTCGCGGCGTTTAACTATTAAGAATCGTTATAAAATCTGTACTCAATCTTTCGCTCTTAAGCCTACTCACAAAGACCAGCCTCAAGGCGGAAGAGAAACCAAATCGCACATTGATAGTAGATGGTCGCGAAAACCATGCCTGTCAGAGCACTTCGCAGGCTCTTCAAAAATGCTATATCAGACGGGTCGTTTTCAAGTCGATGTGTCAACCGCGCCGTTGCCATACCAGATACCTACAATCAACCGAACCAACTTTAGACAAACGCTGGCAAATGCGTCACTCTTTTACAACGATTTGCGAACTCTGAACACGAGCTACTTCCTGAGAGTGACTACAATCACTCAGAATAAATCCGACTAAACGACTTTTACGCAAGATCAAATGAAATACACATTCAAACAATATTTACTGCCAATGCTGCTGATTCTAAACAGTGCGAGTTTCACGGCGGGTGAGCAAACAATACCAGAAGAGAGTGGACAACTGCGTTCTGCCCCGCAGTTATTCAAAGGCGGCATCGACGATCAAGGACGAAATTATTATCTCAATGGGCAACTGGCTCAAAATAGTAAACTAATCCTCACTGCAAGTAATGGATTTTTTGATCACGGTACATGCCGAGCCAGTGGTGAATCGTCGCTTCCGAAGACGGGAGATGAAGCTCTAATTAAGCCAAATTTCGCTCTGCTGAATCATTGGAAGGATACGCGCGGAACAATCCGTTGGCACATTTGGTTAGCGAAGCCGGGAATGGTTTATTTCAACTTCAACATGCAGGTTGCAAAAGAGCTGGCTGGCTCAAAACTCACCATTGCTTTTGCAGGTGAGTCACGCACCGTGACGACTGCTGAATCGTCTCCGAATAATCCGCAGCCGTGGAATCTTAAGTTCAATGTCACAGAGCCTGGTGAGCATACACTCGCGCTCGCTGCTATAAAAATCAGGCAACCCAAATTGGGAGTCGGTGAGTTACACACGATCAATGTCGACGGGCCAGGTGTCGAAGATGCTCAGTTGCTACGAGCTCGATGGCGACCAGCAGCCGTGCATGGAGGATACTCCTGTTCGAGCGTCAAGCAAAGCCGCATGTGGGTGATGACGACTCGTAGTACTTGCGATTTCAGTAGCTACTCGCCCATCACGACACCATTTGGATACTACGGAACATCATTCGAATCGGATCGTCGCGCCGAAGGCGGGTTCAATTTTTCCATGTGGGCAGCAAGTTCCGGCGGAAAGGTTCCACCACTTGAGCAAATGCCACACCTCTTGGCTGCCGGATCGCCAGAAGCTGAATTCAGTGGCTTTGGGCACGAAGGTTCGGGTGTCAAATTGCGAGGTTGGACGCCAATGCCGGACCGACCGGAGGTCTGTGTGCAGGCACTGCGTGTTGAGTCCGAAGGCAACTACGACACGTACTTTGGTTACTTCTGGAACCATCCCACAAATCAATGGAAGCTGTACGCGGTTGGTCGAAAGTGGAACGGTGGCAAAACGAGAGTGCATCTCTCGCCTGGTTCATTCTGTGAGATTCCGGGTCCACCTCAAGTTCAACGGACTGGCGATTTGGTGCGTGAAGTTCGCCGTCGAGGCTGGCATTATACTGAAGACGGAAAATGGCACGCGATGGATACCTTCAATTGCAAATCCAAGGAACCCGCAAACAAATCTTGGTACACAACAAGTGAGGGGGAATTCGCCATGGGCACAGGCGGAATGCGATACTACTCATTCAAGCAACCGTCGCAGCCCCGAGAATTGAACGCATCGCCGAAGTTCCTGTCCTCCGAAGCAACCAGACAACTTTTCCATCTACCCGCAGAAATCGGCGATGTGATGGCAACGAAGATCGGAAGCACAAGCGCGACGATCAACCTTTCCATGATTCGGGCAGGAGCCAATGCCCGTGCCGAACTCTACTATGGAAAATTCGATTGCCTGACGTTTGGAAAGCGTGAACTTCACGGGACCGAACGCAACTCCGCCGTCAGCCAGTCAACACAGGATAACAACCGTTCGTGGTCGCAAAGTATCAAAATTGACTCGTTGCAAGATCGTGACAATCAGATACCACTTTCAGGACTGACACCCAATACAATTTATTATTACAGAGTTCTGGTAACCAACGACGAAGGTAAGATTTGGGCATTCGACTCGAAGGAATTTCGTACTCGGTAACTCCTTTCCGCTATTGAAAACAGCACTCAAGGAGAACCCAATTGATAGACAAGAAGATGATTCGTTTTTTCAATTTCATTCTCGTTCTTGCGTTATTAGGCAGCGTGACACGTGCCGAAGAGCTAACGGGTGCAGTGTTCGTGTAACAGAATCTGGGCAAGCTCTATGAACCTCAGGTGTTTGATGGAATGCCTGTTCGGGTGATGAAGCCGTTTAACTTCGATGCAAAGCAGCACTATCCCGTAATTGTTTCACTGCACGGTGCAGGTGCGTTATACAACCGAGCAAATCATCCACAAGCTGTGAGAGATTAGACGGGAGTTAGATTGTGCTAAGCAAACTGAGTTGAAAGCGAGTCAGTATTGGCATGAATCTCGGGGTGTTCACAAGCCGTCTTCCGGGACTCGCCGTGAGGTGTGAAGACAGCAAGCGATGGAGTTGAGCGGAAGAGGCTCTCTCTTTGGATAGGGAGAGAGCTCAAGGGCGATTCTCGCAGTTGTGTCCCGAAATGCAGGTTTTTTCAGAATTAACTTGACCTAGTGAGCGAACACTAGGTAGCCTAATGTTCGCTCACTAAGTTGATGAACTCTCGAAAAATCAAGTCGTCTTGTTGTCCATTCTTTCGTTTTTCGAACCTGGAGGAGACCGCAATGAATCCTACTGTTTTTAAGCAGCGTCGCGGATTTACGCTCATTGAGTTGCTAGTTGTCATCGCCATTATCGCGATCTTAATCGCACTATTATTACCTGCTGTGCAGCAGGCTCGCGAGGCTGCTAGACGAACGCAGTGCAAGAATAATCTTAAACAAATCGGATTGGCACTTCATAATTATCATGACGTTTTTGATTCGTTTCCGATTGGATCTTGGCGGACGCAGCAAGGTGGTTTTGGTCTGACATGGTGGGTGGGGATTTTGCCCTACACAGACCAAGGACCTCTTTACAATCAAATGTCATTCGTAAGTGCTCATCCTGGCTGGGTTGATTCAGCTTCTGCAGGAGGAATTCAAAACGGAAATGCAGCGTCTGGCAAAGTGTTCAACTTTATGGTTTGCCCTTCGAGCCCCATGGATCCGATTCGAGGAGATCGAACAGGCAGGAACCCTGCCGGTGGGAATTTCATGCTGACGTTGCCTATGTATTTTGGCATCTCTGGAGCCACAAATGGTAATGGATTTACAAATAAGTCTAGTGAAATCCAACCCTGCTGCGGCTGTTGTGGAGGCAACGCAGCCAACGGTGAAATCTCCTCTGGTGGGGTGTTGTTGATGAACGAAACGACTAAGATTTCGAAAATCAAGGATGGCACAACAAATACAATCATCGTGGGTGAAGCTTCAAACTTTGTATCTAATAATGGCGGAGTTCCTGACCGCGATGTCCGTGGTGTTCATGGGTTTACAATGGGTTCCAATCAAAATGGAGCTGTTGTAGGTGGAACGGGTAGAACTCAACGTGCATTTAATCTCACCACAATTCGTTATGCTCCAAATGCTTCAGATACCGCGTTACCTGGTGTTCATGACAACTTCGGTTCAAATAACGGTCTTTTTTCTTCACACGTTGGGGGTGCACAAGTGCTGATGGGTGATGGGACAGTGAGGTTTTTGAGCGAGAATTTGGACATGAGCACGTTGCGCAGACTTGCCAGCCGTGCCGATGGACAAGTGGTAGGCGAATTCTAACCACCTCTATTCTCTAAGTGAGAAACCATCGCTCCGATTGACCTCAGGTCTTTCAAAAACTAAAGATTGGACATTTCAATACCCTTGAAACATTGTCTACTCTAGGTGTGAATATCCAACATCATAGGTTTTTGAGATTACCTCTAAAAAGCACCTTCTCCTCCCACAACTGTTGTGGGAGGATAATTCGCATGATATTCAGCGGGATGACTTGAAATGCTTCGTGTATCTTTTCTGTGTTGCAGTTTGTTTTTCGTTATGGGATGTGGTGGAAGTCCAGGGTTGCCCGATGGGGAAACAGGCACTGTGTCTGGTAAACTGAGCTTAGATGGCGAAACTGTCCCTGCAGGTTCTGCTGTGATTTTCACACCAGAATCGGGCGGGCTTCCGGCGATTGGTGAGGTTGGTTCAGGTGGCTCTTTCAGCTTAAAGA
>JABJMI010000365.1 GCA_018659505.1 Planctomicrobium sp. | reverse complement strand
TATGGTGACGCTTTCGAAGCTTATAAAATTCAATAATCAAATATATTTTTGATAATATTGTAATATTCAAGAAGATTTATTGATATCAATATTGATATCAGCTAACTTGAATGTGATCTTGCTCTTGAGAAATGGCAATCTTGCCAATATCAAAATTATTTCAATAAAAAATCTAAATTCACAATTCCAAAGTCGCGGATTTAGTAAATCCCAAAGACCTAGTCCAACATTATAAATTCATTTGAACAGTTAAAGTTTTCGCAAGGAAAATCAGTAACCTTTGATTTCTATCACAAACAAATTTCTTCAATTGTTACACCACCTTTTTACCTTATATTTGGAAAGTGAAATGAAGAGAAATACAAGACGTGGATTTACGCTCATTGAGTTATTGGTTGTTATTGCGATTATTGCAATCCTAATTGCTCTACTGCTACCGGCTGTTCAGCAGGCACGTGAAGCTGCTCGTAGGAGTCAGTGCAAAAATAACCTCAAGCAGATTGGCTTAGCGCTGCACAATTACCATGACATAAGTGGACAGTTTCCACCCGGAGTGATCAACAGTGGAGACTCTGGGGCAGCTGGAGCAAATCGACCTTATGATTGTGCACTCAATCACACTGGTTGGACGATGCTTTTACCGATGCTTGATCAAGCTCCACTCTACAACCAATTTGACCCGAATGAGCCTTCTTCAATTTCAGCTGAAAATGGAATCCCTTTGTGTGGTACAGGGGACTATCAGAAGAACCAAAACATCTTAGGAAAACTGAATCTTCCTGCATTGCTTTGTCCTTCCGACACTGTAGATGGTCCCACTACCTACGGTCATTCGCAAACTCATTACCAACGACCCGCTCCCGGAGTTGGAGTTTCCAACTATATCTTTGCATCAGGTTATGATGGTGGTGGGTACACTCAATGGACGCGGTACGGAAACACTAACTTGACACTCATTGATGGTCGCACAATTAAGCGACGCGGAACTTTTGGAGGAAATCGTTCAGCAAAATTCCGTGACATGCGCGATGGAACGAGCAATATTATGGTGATTGGGGAATCACGCTCGCAACGTTTATCGCTAGCCTACACGCCAAACGCGTTCTGGTACAGCCGTACTGCTATCTTTGGGCGTGCAATCTCAAACACGACAGGAAATCACGACAAATACTGCATTAATTGCGACTCACAATGGGCGTCTTGGGGTGGAGCGAATCGTGTCTACCCGTATGCCTGGGTCTTTTCCAGCTCACACGAAGGTGGTATGCAGGGGCTCATGGGGGATGGATCTGTGCGTTTCATCAGCGAAAATATCGATGCTAACACTTGGCAAATTATCAATGCCATCAACAGTGGTGTGGTAACTGGCGAATTCTAAACATCGTTCGTTGTAGAGACGGTATCCAAAGATGAATTCATCCCAATTACTTGTGTTGAACTCATCGTTTCTAACTAAATAATGAATCGAAGAAAGACTACTGACATGAAAGTATCGTGGTTACTGCTTTTGATGCTTGCCTTAAATTTCAATTTAGCGGGGTGTGGACCAGGAGAGCGAGCATCGACAGATCCTGTCGACGAAATGCCGGCTGATCAAGACTTGACTGTCGATCCTGCAGATGAAGAAGGCAACCCTTAGTTCTGAGTCGCTATGAATTTAATAAGATGGTTTGTCCGTGTTTTTTTGTGACGAACCATCTTACTTTTTTCTCGATTCAGTGTTGCGATATACCAAAGATGAAAATACTGACTATCGGGATTGTAGAATGGTTGTACGCCCCATTGTTGATCATGATTTCTGTCTTTACGTTTGTTGGTTGCACTAAGGGGCCAGCAGATTACTCCAGAAGTCGCGCTACTCCGGCAACGCGGGCTGAGGTTATCCACTTTTGTGGAGATTGCCATGCTTATCCGCGTCCTGAGACATTTCCAATTCACATCTGGCGTGATGAGGTTGAGCAGGGTTACGTTTTCTACGATCAATCGAATCGAAACGATCTCACGGTTCCGGACAAAGAAGCTGTTGTCGCTTATTACGAACAACTCGCTCCTGAAGGCTTACGAATTCTGCTTCCGGACAAACCCTCCTCAATTGGTCCATTAGTTTTTGAAGTACAGCATCTCAACCGGGCAGATGCTCTAACGCCAGCGATCGCACATATTTCACAAACGGGGATTTCGCAAAGAACTGGAACATCGCTTGTCGTTAGCGACATGCGTGAAGGGCAAATCACACTTCTCACATTTGAATCTAAGATATTGTCACTTGAAACTATTGCAGATATTCCTTTTCCTGCCCATGTAGACCGCTGTGATTTAGATTCCAATGGAGAAGAAGACTGGCTTGTTGCTGACTTAGGGAGCTATGCTCCTGCAGACCATATAAAAGGTCAGCTGGTATGGCTCAAGTTTGATCGTTCCGGTTTTTTAAAAAAATCAATCCCACTGTTAACTGATGTCGGTCGCGTTGCTGATACGAGAACTGCCGATTTTGATCAAGACGGGGATTTAGACATTTTGGTTGCGATCTTCGGCTGGCGTAAAACAGGAAAACTCTTGTGGTTGGAACAAGTTCAAGGCGATGAAGAAGAAATCGAGTTTAAAGAACATCTCTTAGACAATAGGCATGGATGCAGTCATATTCCTCTTGCTGACATTGATGGAGATGGAGACATAGATATTGTTGCATTATTCAGCCAAGAATTTGAATCGGTCGATTCTTTCGTTAACAATGGAAACGGTCGATTTCAAAAAAAAGTTCTCTATATGGCTGATGATCCATCCTATGGCTCGTCATCGATTGAATTAGCTGACGTTGACGGTGACGGCGATTTTGATGTGCTTTATACCAATGGAGACAGCTTGGATAGTCATTTGCTAAAGCCATATCATTCTGTGCAGTTACTAGAACAAAAGGATGGTCTTGTTTTCGATCATCATCACATTACTGACTTACCCGGTGCTTATTGTGTCAAAGCCGGCGACATTGATGGAGATGGCGACCTTGATCTAGTTGCAAGCACAATGACTCTCAACTTTGACCATCCTTTTCATTCGTTGATTTGGCTTGAACAAAGAGTTCCAATGGAGTTTTTGCGACACAATCTTGAGACTAGTTTAAGTCAACACGCCTGCCTTCTGCTAGAAGACTTGGACTCTGATGGAGACCTTGACATTGCAGTAGGTCACTTTGAACCGCGACCTGTAAATCAAGCAAAATGGCTTTCCCTATGGTGGAATGAAGGAAAAGGAAATGAAGATGAAAGTGCGGATCCACCGGGAAATGATTCTTTAAGTGGCGTTCGCTGAAACCGGTCCCATGGTATTCGCCTTGCTTGAATCCGCTATTCGATTATGGCTGTTTATCAATCAACAAAGACAAATTCACTGAGATTCAACAGCAAACGGCAACAGTTCGTTAATCCATGATTTGCACTGTATTGCTCAAGCACCACTTTTTCTGGCTGTGTTGGCAAGCGTCCTGTTATGAGTAGAAATCCTCTTTCGATTTGTTCTTCGCTTTCAGATGACTCGTTCTGCAATCGTTCTGCGAAGCGTTCTGCCATGAGTAAATTGAAGTCGTTGTTCATGAGCGACAATGCTTGCAGAGCTGTCAATGTTTCCGAGCGTTTTGGCGTGCTTTGAGACGAGTCTGCACAGTCGAGGACGGACATCCAGGGATCGGGTTGTGAGCGGACGACGAAGCGGTAAATGCTACGTCGATGTCGCGCAGCTGTTTTCGGATCGAAGAGATGATATTCGTAGTGTGGCGAATGTTCTGGGTGTTCGAGGACAAACAAGCGATCCCCCGGACCACCTGCTGTCCGATCAAGTTGACCGCTTACAGCGAGAATTGAATCCCGAATTTCTTCCGCGGAGAGTCGCTGTCGGTTCATTCTCCAGAGCATGCGATTACTACTGTCAATTGTTGCGTTGGCTGCGTTGTGCGTTGAGGATTGCTTGTAAGTCTCACTGTTCACAATGAGACGATGTAGCTGCTTGAATGACTGTCCATTGTCACGAAACTCGACAGCGAGCCAATCGAGTAATTCAGGATGGCTGGGCAATTGTCCCATGCGACCGAAGTCATTAGGTGAAGCGACGAAACCTTCTCCAAAATGGTAGAGCCAAACGCGATTCACAATCGATCTCCAGGTGAGCGGATGATCTTTGTCGCTGATCCAAGTTGCCAATTCTGCTCGACGTTCTGCCTCAGTATGGTCCTGTTTCAGTTGCAATATCCAATCATCTTTGTTGGATAAAGGAAGCACTCCCGGAGAAACAGCTTCTTGCGGATGATCAATGTTTCCACGATGTAGCAAATGAACAGGACGTGGAGTTCCTTGAGTCGGTTGAAAGTTGCCTTGTGGTGGGAAATTCGCCGCTGCGGCGTAAACCATTTTCCCTTCGGGCAACTTGTCCAATCGACTCTTCAAATCTTTGATTTGATTTTGGTACTCAGTGAGTTTCTTCACACGTTCAGGAGTGTGAATCCTTTCCAGGACGGTATCACGTTGAGAGGTCGCGACAGCTAGCTTCGTGGCGGCATCTTCATTTGTAGCCATCGCCCAGATTTCATCGGTCAAATTCCCCTTTGCCCAGCGAATAGGAGCTTCAATAGAATCCAAGGCCGTGACTTCGGTGTTGACTGCAATGTTCTTACCGGATTCATCGAAGACCTCTAGTTCTGCTAACGCAAAGATGTAATCGTTTTTACGTTCGGCAAGTTGAGTCGCTGTGATTCGTACGTACCGAATCGAGGAGTTATCCAGAGGATAGATAACGGGATTCAAACCAGGATTCGAAAAGTCGCTCGTTTTCTGATTTGCAATGAGCATCGAAGGTTTTGGATTTTCGAAGTCTGAAGGTGTTTGACCTCCCTCGATTTTGAAGCGAATGGGAAAACCAAACCCGGCTCCAATTCCGGCGAAATCATCATGGCAAGGATGGAGTACTAGTCTTTCAATGTTGACCAATTTTCCGAGATCGATCTGGACCCATTTCTCGTTGCTCGCTGAATTTGTTATCTGGCTGTGATATCCGAATTGAGGTTTCTTATCGAGAGGTTGAGCAAGCTTCTGGAGTGCAGCGATGTCTGCTACTAATTGTGTGAGTTCTTCTCCACCAGATTTTTGAATGACTTTTTGCAGTTTTTTCTGCGAAGAAGTTGCTTTCGCAAGTTCCCTATTGATATCACTGCGTTCAGTCTCAATTTTCGGGTCAAGATCGTATGGTCTTTCGGCTCGATCGACGGCTGCAAAGATCGACTGCAAGCTGTAGTAATGCTCTTGAGTGAATGGATCGAATTTGTGGTTATGGCAGCGAGCACATTGGATTGTCACGCTGCAAAACGTGTTGATGGTATTGCTAACCATATCATCACGATCAAGATTGCGAGCGACTTTGCCGTCGAGCTTCGCCTCGGGAACTTCAACATGTCCAATGAAGTCCCAAGGACCAGCAGCGATAAATCCCAGACCGAGAATTCCATCTGATTCGCCTGGGAAGCGTACATCTCCAGCGATCTGTTCCTGGATGAAACGAGAGTAAGGTTTGTCTTCGTTGAATGAGCGAATCACGTAGTCACGATATGGCCAAGCATTTTCGCGGAGTTTGTCTTTGTCGTAACCACATGTGTCAGCATATTTCACAACATCGAGCCAGTGCCTCGCCCAATGTTCTCCATAAGAGGGTGAAGCCAAGAGTCGATCAACCAGTTTCTCATACGCTTGAGGAGACTCGTCATTCAGAAAAAAATCAATCTCGTCTGGCGTCGGTGGTAAACCGGTGAGATCGTAAGTCAGTCGACGAATCAGGACTCTTTTCTCGGCAACGGGCGAATGTGTGAGTCCTTTCTCGATTTGCTTGCGAAGAATAAAAGCATCAATCGGATTTTGCCTCCACTCCTTCGGCGTGTCATCAGGCAAATTCGGAAGAGTTAGTCTCGTCAGAGGCTGGAACGACCACCAGTCAAAATTATCGACGACAGATTCCTGAAGCGTGAAGCCTTCATCCCAGACAGCTCCCTGCTGAATCCATTCACGAATAAGACTGACCTCTTCTTTAGTAAGGGGATCAGAGTCTTTGGGCATTTGTGCTGTTTCGCCCTCTGACGCAATGATCATGTCCAACAGATAGCTTGAATCGGGATCACCTGGAATGACGACATCTGCTTTAAGAAACGCCGCACGAGTTTGCAGGGAAAATTCTCCTTTCTGCTCGGCATCGTTATGACAACTCAGGCAGCGACGAGAAAGAATCTCCGCGACACCGCTTTCCTGGATTGAAGTGCCATTGGCAAGAAGAAACGAACTCTGAGAGATGAGGAGAGAAGCTACACAGAGTCTAAGCAGAAATCGATTCATGAACGCAGCACAGACTGAAGGCAAACGGGATGAACTCTCATTAAAAATTAGTATTTCAAGCGAGTTCAGTTTACTTCATTTGTGATTAGTCTGCATCAGTAATGTGTCGTTTACCTCAGGCGACGAATCTCTATCGTCAGAGGAATTCGATATTCCCGATTGAATTCGCGCTCAACTAGCTTGCCAGAGAATGAAGCTGAATTTGGAAATGAGTCACTTCGATCAAGTTGAAACTCTCCAGCGAGTGAGAGTTCGCGAGTCGCTTCGCCATTGATTAGTTCTTGAGATGAGAGTTTCCAAGAACGTCTTATGCTGATCTCCTTCTCATGGACTGCGGAGTGAGAAGTCTGAATTTCGACGTTCGCCAACAATTTTAGTTGAGGAGCACTTTCAAAAGGAGACAGGCTAAAGTGACCAGGAGAGGTGAGCGTGAATTCTTTTTGAATGTCAATTTGAGTCATCTTGTCCAGACTTGCTGGCAGTGCCGGGAAGACCCAGTCTTGAAGTTGCCCAAGGAGGTAAGGCAGCGAACCAGTTGATGGATCAATATGAGCGTTTGAGCCAGTCGGTTTCGACGGTTGACTGGAGTTCGTACCGGGTGGACCAAACGGAATCCTAGATCGTGAAGGGTAGGAGAAAGGAGATGAAAAATCCTGTTCATTCTCAAGCGAAGAGAGAGTCGGCAATTCTACACCAGCAATAGGATTGACACTTTTTTCGAACTCAATATTTGTTCGACTGAGTGCAGGGATGCCGGCAGCGTAGGCATCGACTCTAAATGTGGGCTCGCCAACATACGAGACAATTTCGGTAGGGTGTTTTGCTTCGATTTTGACTCGATAGCGGTACTTATTTCCTCGCTCCCATTGATACTCAAGATTTGCAGTGAGTTCTTGTGGTTCCAAGTTTGGAGCATATTTAACAGAAGGAGATTCCTGCTCTTCAGTTGTCTGAACTGCTGTATCATCGGTTTTATTTTCAGTTTTTTTGTTCTTATTCGTTTTCGGGCTTTCCCTATTCTTCTTGACTGGCGGGAGTTTTGATTTTTGAACGACCATAGCATCTTGTGGAACCAGGTCGCCTAGAATGACTTTAGGAGTCACGAAAGAATTCGCAGAAGCTGGCAAAGTTAACAATGCAAATACTACCAGGAACAATGAAGAAGCAACGGCAGAAATTTTATTTTTTCCCCGTGAGCTGGTTCGCATGATGTTTTGCATACGTTTCTTGGTCACTTCCAACGGACTTAACCCGACCAACTCAGCAGAAGGGCGCAGTTGTCTGTGAAGTTCCAGCATATTCAGGAGACAATGTGCGTAACGTGCTGGCTGACAGTTTAAACGTCTGACGACATCGGAGTCACAACATTCTTCTCGAACGCGGCGGACTTCTCGATTCAGCCAATAGACCAACGGATGAAACCACCACAAGACTTGCACGATCAATTGCAGTAGCCCAACGAGTGTGTCGCCCCGCCTTAAGTGAGTCATTTCATGTGCGAGAATCAACTTTAATTCTTGCGAGTCTGTGTTCTCTGCAACGTGTGCTGGGAGTACTACAACTTGTTTAAAGAATCCACTGGCGAACGGAACAGTCGGATGAAGTGTGACTAAGACTTTCGGTGTTTTTACCAAAGCCAATTCCGCAGAAACAACTTCTACCAGTTCGAGAAGTTCATCTGATGGAGGGATTTCTGTATCTCGATGGAAGCGAAAAAGCTGAGCACGTATTCCAATAATATATCCCAATAGGCTCAAGACTCCCGCAAGCCAAATTCCGATCAAAATGACCTTACTGTTCAGCGAGTGGCCTTTTGATCTCTGTATAGAATCTCTCGATTCAACTAGCGGAGTTGCTTGAATTGGCGATCCGCCTATTGTTCCAGAACTTGTTTGTAAATGAGATTCAATGTTCGATTTTTCTGTAATAGAGACTGGTCCAGTTACCTCTTCCGAGGTACTCGTCAATTCAAAATTTGGAAGCAGTTCCCAAACGATTCCTGTCGGGGAATCCCAAATCGGGGGGAAGATTGTTTTGATTAGAACGAGCAGAAGGATCCCGTAACCAAGATGTGGGCTTTTCGGGACGATATAGCGAATTAAAAGAACGGCAGCCGGGATCAGCAGAGAGATCTGCCAGAATTGCGTCCAGAAGATAGTTGTAAAATTCGAATTCATTTCACAGCTGATTGTTGACCTTCGAGATCGTTAAGCATTGTCCGCAGCTGATCGATATCTTGACTTTCTAACCCTTGTTCACGAATTAGATGTTCGACAAGGGGGAGTGCTTCGCCATCAAAGAGTCGCCCTACGAAATCCTTGACTGTTTCATGAATCACCTGATTCGGTCGAACTTTTGCGGTGTAAACAAGGCTTCGACCATTTCTCTTTGAAGACAGATAGCCCTTCGCTTCGAGTCGACGAAGAAAAGTCTGCACAGTTTTGTAGTCGATGTCTCTTCCTTCCGGGAGCGCATCTAAAACTTCGCGCACAGTTGCTTTTTGGAGATCCCAGACAATCCTGGCAATCTCCATTTCCGCCTTCGAGAGTGCTGGACGTTGCGTCGTCATTTTGCAGCTTTCATTCGATTCAAATCAATGAATTCAACATATCAGTTTTATGGCATACAGTCGTAAGTCTTAAAGTCTAACAAAGTCGCTTCCCTTTGCCAGTCTAATTCAAGAACATTTTGCAATCACGGCTTTTCCAAAACATTTCCAAGGCATCGCAAATGGATTTACATCTCAAAAACCATACTGTTGTAATCACCGGCGGGGCGAGCGGAATTGGCTTGGCGGTTGCCAAACTCTTCACAGAGGAAGGATCGTTGGTGCATATTTGGGATTTGCGTAAACCAGATGAAGGTGATTTTAGTTTTGAACTTGTCGACATCACCGACCACCAGAACGTAGTCAGTGCAACAGAAAAGGTGATGTCTGACTCTGGGCGGATCGACCATTTCGTCCACGCAGCAGCTATTGGTTCGAGGAAATACGGGTTTCCGTTTGACAATCTTGCACCCGATGATTGGCGAGAGGTGTTGAATGTGAATATTATGGGGATGACCAATGTTGCTCATGCGTTGGCTCCTATCATGCGTCAGCAAAATTCTGGAACCATGACATACCTGGCTTCGGTCGCTGGGCAGATTGGTTCGCAAACCGATCCTCCTTACTCAGCCAGTAAAGCTGCGAACATTAACTTTGCCCAATGTCTGGCGAAGGATCTTGCTCCTTACAAAGTGCGAGTCAATTCGGTCTGTCCCGGAATGATTCAAACACCGCTGAATAAATCTGTCTGGCAAGCATGGAATGATTTGCAGCCTGTGGAATTCAAGCAAACGTATCTTGAGTGGGCGAATACCAAAATTGAAAATACGATTCCACTCAAAAGTTGGCAGACTCCAGAAGACATCGCCAACATGATTGTTATTCTCTCATCAGATCGTGCTCAACAAGTAACGGGACAGACGATCAATGTCGATGGTGGATTTGTCATGCACTGGTGAGATAGTTCGGGAGCGAAAGATTCCGAAAAACATTATCAATGAAATCGTCAGCGACATTTCGCTCAACTAAGGAATTAGGAGTTGGGAATTAGGATTTAGGCAGTTCATTTTGTTGAGGAAATTACCTCTACAGCAAGATGTTCAATGATTCTCTTTCAGGAAACGATTTCGTTGATGACGTGACCGTGGACGTTTGTCAGTCTACGGTCGATACCATCGTGCCTGACGGTGAACTGTCGATGATCGATGCCTAATTGTTTTAGAACTGTGGCGTGGATGTCGTAGACTTGTGTCGGGTTCTCGCGGTCGAGAGGTTTGAAGCCCCACTCGTCAGAGGGACCATGTGTCACTCCCGGTTTGATGCCTCCTCCGCACAGCCAATTTGTGAAGACGAATGGATTATGATCTCGCCCTTTGCTGCCTTGAGTCGATGGCATACGTCCGAATTCCGTAGTCCAAAGGATTAGTGTTTCATCGAGTAGACCTCGCTGCTTGAGATCTTTGATCAACGCAGCACACGGC
>JABJMI010000182.1 GCA_018659505.1 Planctomicrobium sp. | reverse complement strand
TCACGGGTGAGTTGCATCTGCATTGGAATCGTTGCATTTAATGTTGCCCATGCTGAAGATGCAGGAAAAAGTAAAACGCAACTCGTCACTTATGAACAAGGGATGATCTTTTACAACGGCGAATACCTTTCACTTCCTTATCGTATCCAAACAACAGCGGACTCTATCTCGATCAACGGCATTAAATTGCCATCTTCAATTACTGTCTCAAGTAGCGAAGAAAGAGAGCCACGTGGTCGGCGCCATGCAACGGAGAGAGAGCAGCGACGCAACAGCAATGCGAACCGAATTGCTCCCACCACCTCAAAGTTGGCACGCTCCATCGAAGAGTCGCTCGATAATGAAGAGGTTATTGTTCTATTTGATAATGATCCTTTCCACTCATTCTCAACAGCCTCGCAACAATACGATTTTTTCAAGGCTCTTCTTGGTTCGTCTCAAGACGAAACAGATCTTTTATTCCTTGAAGATGTTAAATCCAATGAAGATTCTATTGCTAAATGGAGAAACTGGATTGCCGGATATTCACCTCCTCTGATACTGGAAACGGAGATGAAAGATTTCATCAAGATGCTTGATGAAATCGAGATCCACGCTCACAAGAAGTTTGCCGCCTCAGCACGGTTGGAGACTTTAGCGTATCCTTTGACACTGGCTGGAATGCTCCTCAGCGTGATTGCATTTGGTCAATTATTACAATGGATCGGAAAAGGATTTGCTAAGCAAGAGGAACCTAAACCAGAGTCTGAACGGTATCTCGTGATGGCGCTCGTATTGATGCTAGGCATGTCACTGATCGATCTCGCTTGGACAATCTTGGCTGGGCAAGCTGGAGTCATGCGTGAAGTCAACCCGGTAGCAGGTATGTATATGAATTCGCCTCAGCAACTCGCCGTCTTCAAAGTTATCGCGACGCTGATCGGATTTTCAATTCTGTACATCTGGCGTCAGAGACCAGTGATGCAACAGGCAACTTGGTGGATGTGTTTAGTTTGTGTGCTAGTCACATTCCGCTGGGTCATCTTTAATTCAATGATGAGCTGAGAACCTGTTTAGCCGGACACTTGAAGTGTTCGGCTAAAACTACTTGATAAACAAGAAGTGACAAAGATCTCAGTCTTGCATCGCGTATTCTTTACCTTCGAGAAGAATGAAAGAATCACGCCTGCGGCTTATGAAAACTCGTCCCATCAGATCAGGAAATTGTTTCGGGACAATTCCTGAGGTGTACAGTGCTGGGACGAAATCCAGATTACTTTTACTCCACCATCAGACGTTTGAGCTACCACTCAGGGTTGGTAATTACGACATCTATAATTCCTTCATCTTGAACAACCACAGTTGCCGAGCCGGTACCGGGTTCATCTCCGAAAATATCTGCAAAATAATAGAGAGTTAAATCTCCATCTTTTCTTTTTTCATCAGCCAGCTTTGCGATTTCCGATAAAGTTGCATCATCTGCGAGGTGGTTTCCGGTATCAAATTTCTTTGCTTCCAGTTCTACAATGAAACGCGACTTCAATTCTCTTAAACTTTCGGCGTCACGCCTTTCGACTGAATTGTCACGACAGGATGAACAGAGAAGAATAACGACAAGAAGCATCTTGCATAACAAGCGATTGATAGTTGCCTTCGATGGCGTCAATGAGTTTTGGTCGCAAATTTTTTTCATGGTGTTGCACTCTGTATTTGCGTTTGAATTCAATTCAGAGACTTCATTTCCCATTCTGATACCACTTCGCGCCATGGATTTTTCCATCGTGACCTTTCCCTGAAGAGTCCTTCAAGACGTCGCCTTTCCCTTCGTCAAAGTGGTAGAGAGCGAGGGTGTGTTGATCGACCTCGAACTTTGTTGATGGTGTAAAGTCGTGATCGTAGCGGGCGACATTTGAAATTCGGACTTCATCCATCACTCCATCTAAAACACCCCAAGGTGATGATTTCCAGAGGTAATCCATCCCGAGGTACTGCATGATGCCCGACTGATCGTGAAACACGAGAGGCACCGACAGTTCGTAATCCCTGATCAGTTTCATTTTCTCAGATTTTAGTGACGCTTGTGCTCCCCCTCCGAATTTGAAATCTCGAACGTAAACTTGCCACTGGTTTTTATTATCATTGAGGAGCATCTGGAAAGGTTGGCTTGTGATGACCCCCTGGTGTTTAAATTTTGTAACACCATCGAAACGTACCCAGGCTTCTAGTGTCAGCGGCTCATTGGGGTTGAATCTGAAATTTTCTCCCAGATCGACGTAGTCGTCGACTCCGTCAAATAACAGTCCAAAATTGCCTTCGCCAGCTGCAATAAGAGCATCCTCGATTGGCTCTAATTTATTGCCAGCATTCACGTCACCTTCTTGAGGCTTCTTGTTCATCACAGCAATATCAGGCACATCTGCTTTGATTTTTTCGCCCGCAGCGGCCAAGTCAAATCCCTTTGGCTCTTCAATCCCCTTCGGTTCCAGCCAGACTTTGATGGTTTGATCGTCTGCGGTTTTGAACTCGAATTTCTTCGTGAACTTTTCAAAATCTGGATGCGTGACAACTAGAACATGTTTTTCAGAATCAGGCTTAATTTCAATCATTTCGTCACCATCGCCAGTCTTGATGGTGACTTTCTCTTTGCCATCGATCATAACAACAGCTCCGGCAAGCTCCGGTTGCTCCATTTCCAGTATGAGCGTCCCGGCTGGAGTTTGCAGTTTGATGATCAAACCAGCCAACAGGATGACGAATGCCAGAATGCCTCCAGCGATCACAGGGAGATTGGACTTCGCAGGAGGCTTTCTTCTTGTCTGTGCCGGAGTCGTTATGATTTCGATACTGGTTTCCTGAAACTTGTCAGTATCTTGAAAAGTTGGTACGGCTTGCGGCATTTGATGGACTCCCAGATCGTCAGGGACTTCTAAAGTTTCTAAAGCAGTCATCACCTCTCCCATGTTTTGAAATCGATCTTCGGGACTCTTGGAAACCATCTTCTGGAAGATGGCATTCAGCTCTTTGGGAACCTCTACTCGTTTGGATGATAAATCAGGAATCGCCTCTTCACGATGTGCGAGCAATGTTTTCATGACGGTTTCTCTCGGATAAGGAGCCTCTCCGGTGAGAAGGTAAAAGAGGGTGCAACCAAGCGAGTAGATGTCGCTGCGGGCATCGGCACTGTGAGTATCCAAAGCCTGTTCCGGGGCAAGATAAGCAATCGTACCCATCACCATTCCGGGATGAGTGAGGTCATCTGAGACTTCTTTGTCAGATTCGATTCCCAGATCATCAATTCGAGCTAAACCAAGGTCGAGAACGTGCACGACGTCTTGTTTATCCAGCAGCAGATTCCCTGGTTTGATGTCTCGATGGATAATTCCCATATCATGTGCATGAGCCAACCCACGAGCTGCCTGCGCGACACAATTCACTGCTCGCTTCGCTGAAAGAACTCCCTGCTTTCGAACGATGGCAGCGAGGTCGCTCCCGTCAACATAGGACATCACAAGATAATGAATTCCTTTGGATGTATGGGCGTCGTGAGCAGTGACGATGTTCGGATGTTCCAATTTTGCGACCGCTTCGACTTCGCGTTGAAAGCGTTTCACTTTATCTGGCGTGTCGACCGCTGCTTTCGGAAGAATTTTCAAGGCGACAATGCGATCCATTTTACGATGCAACGCCTTGTAAACAACTCCCATTCCACCCGCTCCGAGTTCGTCAAGAATGAGATAACGATCAAGAATCAGAGGGTGATCGTGCCCCTCTATTAAGACATTCGCTTGAAATCGAGTTAGCTTCAAATCATTGACCAGAGCGATTGCGAAGGATTGACCATCTTCAGAATTGTGTTGCTCTCGCAACTGTCGCACCTGTTGGACATCGATGAGCCCTGAATCAATGAGGCGTTGAGAGAATTCCTCTGTTGAGATATTGAGATCCTGCAGTTGAGTTGCAGCATATTTATCCAATCTGCTCACGTCTGGAAGCGGCAGAAAATAATCATCGGAGTTGTCATCAGATTCCAGCCAGTCCATCTGTTTCAAATTAGAAATCAGCTCGGAAAGCTCCGCGACCAGTTCAGGATGATCTTCGCAAAGGTCTTCTGCGGAAATGTCTTGTCCTTGCTGACGTTTAAGATTCCAGTCAACGAGCCGCTCTTCAAGTAATTCCTGGTGACTCATGACCGTGCCTTTTCTCTTCATTATTCGAGAGGAAATTTCGCAAAGAGAGCTTTGCTTTATGATATCTGCGGAGGACTGTACGTTCTGATGTGTTAAGTAATTCAGCGGCCTCCTTTTGAGTTGTGCCTGAGTACCAGAGAAGTTGGAAAACTTCCCGTTGGTCCTCTGGAAGTTCATCAACTTGCTCATGGAATTCAGCCCAGGCTGCGAGGGTTTCTGGAGAGTCGGCCTTAGCTTGATGTTCACGTTGCGGACTTGAATCATGATTCGCTCCCTGACCTAGAGGACCATAATGGTGTCGTGCCAGATCGATCAGAGTTCTGCGAATCTGAGTTGCAGCGAGACCAAAGAACTGCCTGACCGATTCCGGTTTGACTTCTGAGAGAGATCGATGAAGTCTCAATGCAGCACTTTGAAAGATATCGTCGGTTTGCTCCCAGCGTCGGAGTTTGGGAAAGTCTCGCAGCATCTTCCGAGCAAGTTTCTGTAATCTTACAGAAGCCAATCCGAGAAGTTCTTCGTAAGCTTGATCGTTCCCCTGATCGAGCAGAGCCTGTAATTGCATCGTACTGATTGGAGGTTCGCCCATAGATCCCATCCTTCCCGCAGCATGACTTCCAAAACCTTCTTATTTGTCGCATGTTATCATTCCTCACCCGGTCAACCAAGGTTGGTGCTTATTGGCTCCCTATTCGCGGTTACACCGAAGAACCACTACTAAGCTGAGCGAATGCGGAATGAATTCAGTGACAGAGTTTTCTATAACTATTTGAAGTTTCTCAATTATCGATCGCGGCGCAATTAATTACGCATAGTGTTTCCTGTAACTCTGTTTTACCGGGCAGCCGGGCATGGTAGTCAGACTGATTCCGACAACTTCGTTAACAGTTCCACGCTTTGGTCGGGGAAGTCTGAGAAGATGGCGTCGATACCTGCGAGGACGGTCGCTTGATGAAGTGCCTCGAACGATGAAAAGAGTTTGGGGAGTGAATCGACTCGATATGTCCAGGGGTGAATCAAGAGGTTATGCCGGTGGGCGTCAACTGTTAACTCCGTCGCAATCGGGAGATCGCTGCGCGGAGCTTGACGAAAGACGGAGTTCACCGAAGGTCCAATTCCGTCTGCATAAGTTGCGATTTCTTGCAGTCGCTGGTTTCTTTCCTCTTGCAGATCGGATTGACTCATCCAGTCGGCATCCGAAAGTAGCTGAATTGTTTTCAATTCTGTTTTGAATTCCTCGCGTAGGCGTTTCGTTTCTTTCTCATCGAAACATTGCAGATAACAGAGATCATTTTGACCGGTGTAATTAAACTCTTGCAGCACATTCAGGACGATCTTAGAAATGTCTTTCTGTTCGGAATGATGAAATTCTGGTTGTTTCAGTTCAGGATAGATGCCTACGGATTTCCCGGTGCTTATGTTGAGTCCCTGAATGAGTTCTAACTCTTCAGCTAAGGTCGGGATCCGAAAACTGCCTTGATGGGCGGGGAAACGATTCTCAAACACAGCCTTCCCCGTCTTGTGATTGAATCGCTCGGAAGCGTTCAGTTGTTTAATTTCGGGGAGCGTGAAATCTATGGCGTAATATCGTCCGTCTTCTCTTTTTCGTTTCGGAAATTTTTGAGCCACATCAGAGATCGTATCTAAGTGAATATCGTGTAGCACAATCGGGATGTCATCTTTCGTGAGAACCAGATCCTGCTCCAGATAATCTGCTCCCATGGCATACGCCATCGCCTTCGCTTCAAGCGTGTGTTCCGGCAGATACCCTGACGCTCCGCGATGTGCGATCACTTCAACTTGACGAACTCCCGGCATGTGCAATTCTCCTGAAGAAAAGAATTCAGAGTAATGGAAGATGATGATGATTACGCGAATTCATCTAAGAAGTCCTAGTTCAAGCATCGGATGAGATCCCATGCTCGCACTTGATGATACGAACTCACTTTGGGCTGCACACAGTGAAGTATGCAGCTAAACATTTCTTGACGATTCAGTTTATGGCTGACCGGTTCCACCGACTTCTGCTTGAGAACGGAAGTCTCTCGCTCGGTTGATGAGATCAGATTCTTCATCAATCGGTGCGTTACGGCGCATTAAGTTGTAGGTAAAGTCGTGTCGGTCGGTCACCTTACGAGGCATGAAATGGTTCGTAAAGAAGTCGAGAGGGAACCGCTGACCTGGGGGAGCGGGGACTGGCTGCAAGACTGTTAAAGATTCATAACCCGGAGCGGAAATCGTGAACTCGCGGGTTCCATAGTACGTGAAATCCATTGAGACTGGTGTCAGCCCGATTCTCTCGCCATCAATTTCGACCAACGCTCCCGATGGGTTCGAGCGTATGGTCATTCTCCGATTCACACAACCTGTGAGATTTACACAGACGAAAAGACACGCCATTCCAGCGAAACAAAACCGCATCAAGTGGCTTTCTCTGACGAAATGTAATGCTGTGAAACGAGGACTGAACATAGAATGACACAGATTCCGGCTGGAACCTTGATTTGGAAGGGAATCATGATGAGTTTGAAGTCTAAACTGAGTCTTCAATTCCACCAATAGAGAAGTGAATTCTCCGTAACCAACTAATATATTGTCACTTACGGTTTATTCCATGGCGTAGATATGTCTGTCTTAGTTGATCAAATTATCAAAACGCGGAGCCGCGGAGATCACGGAGGAGGATTTCCAGAGTCAATGCCAGCGCTGATTCTACTGCTGTCGCTAACACAATCATTGAGAGTTATGTAGCAGAAGTCACATACAAGACGATTGCCAGGATGAGTAAAAGTAGAGCCAATCCGTCCGCGAGAGAGAGGCGGTCGCTGCGTCCGGTTCTGCGGAGAAATTCCAGTAGTGTCCCGGTCGGGCAACCAAATCGACAATACGCCATCGGGACAAACAACGACGCGACGATCCCAACAATAGCAATTGTAATCGCAGACCAGCCGGCAATTTGAAACAAGTACGCATCAAAAGGTTCGATATCAACCAAGCTGTAAGAGAGCCCTAACACAGAAACAATGATCACCCAAATCAGTAGACCGAGTGGAATCAATTTGAGGAACCGTTTTACATTTCGGCTCGGATGAAGTTGAAAGCTCAGTCTGTTACGTACTAGTTGTTGGACAGCACCGTGAGCGCATAGGTGGGAACAGTAGACATTCTTCTTAGTGGTCACTGGCAACAAGAAAGCAACGCTTGCCAGCACAACTAAACTGATTGCGGATTGCCAGGGGACTCCGTTTTGTGCCCATCCGACGAACATTGCTTGCGAAAGTAGATCACCATTAATCAAGCCAACGTAACCGATCAAGACGAATTGGAAAACAACTCGCAGCCAGGTGACGCCTCTTAAGTGAGTCATCGCCAGAATGGCTCCAAAGAAAATAACAGAGAGAGTTCCCCAGTCTCTGGGAGTGAGATGAATTTCTTTTTTGCTCACTACAGGTTCTGGTGTTGGCTCAATCGCTTGTCGAGCACGCTTAATCACTCCCTTGGCAACCGCCATGCTCGTAAAGGTCGCACCGGAAACCCCTTCGACTCCCTGTTCTTCCAGAGAGAATTCAGCGACTTCCTGCAATGAGAGTCCATTAAATAATTCAGGCCAGGACCAGTCTTCATTCAGATAGCTGACATAAGGTTGATTGTCGTAGCTTTTAAGAACATGAATGCGATGAACTTTTCCGTTCGGTTTGAGGACAATCAAGGT
>JABJMI010000616.1 GCA_018659505.1 Planctomicrobium sp. | reverse complement strand
TTTTTTTCGTGTCATTTGTGTGTTTCGTGGTTAGACAATCGTTTCAATATCGTGAACGGTTACGAATTCTTTAATAGCTGCGAGGTCGAGCTTTGCCTTGAACTCGTAGTGGCACCCCAAGGATTCTCAAGAAGCCTTCAGCGTCGTTCTGGCTGTAGTCTGCTTCGTCCGCAGCTTCCATGGAAGCGATGGCTTCGTCATAGAGCGAATTAGGAGAAGTTCTGCCCATCACACGGACGTTCCCTTTGTAGAGTCCCAATGTGACTTCGCCGGTGACCGGTTCTTGAAGTTGCTTGATAAACGCCATGAGCGCGTCCATTTTCGCACAGTACCAGAAACCGTTGTAGACCATCTCAGCAACTTCCGGACTGAGTCGGTCACGGAAGTGAGCAGCGTCACGATCCACAGTTAATTGTTCCAAAGCTTGATGAGCAGCGTACAGGCAAGTCATGCCCGGAGCTTCATAGACGCCTCGGCTTTTCATGCCGACGAAACGATTCTCGACAATGTCGATTCGTCCGACACCATTCTCGCCGCCGATCTGATTCAGTTTATGGACGATGTCATAAGCACCGAGTGGCTCACCATTCACACTCACTGGAATCCCGGATTCGAAACCGACTTTGACGACTGTTTCTTGATCAGGAGCTTCTTGAGGAGAAACCGTCATTCCGAAATCAATGACCGGGATTCCATCAACATTCGGATCTTCGAGATCACCCGCTTCGTAGCTGATATGCAGGCAGTTTTCATCGGAAGAATAAGGTTTCGACGCGGTCGCTTTCACTGGGATATTTTTGGACTCACAATACTCCAGCATTTCTGTACGTCCAGGAAATAGATCGCGGAACTCATCCATTCTCCAAGGAGCCATCACTTTCACTTTTGGCTCAAGAGCTTCGGCAGCCAATTGGAACCGGCACTGGTCGTTACCTTTGCCTGTCGCTCCGTGAACGTAGGCAACAGCATCGACTTCGCGTGCTCGTTGAAGGATGATTTTCGAGATCAGCGGGCGAGCAATCGAAGTTCCGAGCAGGTAGATGTTTTCGTATCTGGCCTGCCATTGCAGGACTGGAAACGCAAAGTCGCGGCAAAGTTCTTCTTGAACATCAATCGAAATCGAGCTTTTCGCACCAATATCGAGAGCCTTTTGCAGGATCGCTTCGATGTCTTCGCAAGGCTGTCCGAGGTCGACATACAAGCAATGCACGTCGTATCCCTTGTCCATTAACCAGCCGACAAGGACCGAGGTGTCAAGCCCACCGCTGTACGCCAAAACTACTGAATCTGCCATCGAAATCGTTCTTTCAACGCTATTGACTGTGAAATATTGATTAATTGTGAGCAAAAGAAATCTCGCTCAACAATTCTATATCGCAAGCTGGACACTACTGTGCAGAAAAATGTTCAGTGAACAAGTTCCCGAATAGCCATGTTCTCAACCTAACTCACGAACATCAATGCAGCCAAGAGTTGAAGCAGAATTTTTTACCGGATGGGAATTGAGATCCACTGTGCCAGCAAGTTATTCAATGTCGCAAATCATCTATGCCGTCCGACGAATGGTCAGTTCTGGACCTTGCATCTCTCGATTGAGTAGCGCGTAGATGCGATTCATACCTAAAAGCAGAATGGCATGTTTGAAAGATCGGATCTCACGATGGAAATGTGTTTCGGTCGCGATAGAGTCGATTTCTGCGTAGATATGCTTAGTCGAATCGGGATGCTGTTCTAGCAGAACAATTAGCTCATCGACCTCAATCGAATCTTCTTGCAAGCGTTGTAAAACAGAATGAAAGTGATGCCCGGAGATTTGCTCCGGACCGTGGAAGTGAGTGATTTCTTTCGATTGTGTATTTTCATTCATAATTGAAAAACCTTCGTTAGCTGCACACATCTTGTGTGCCACACGCTGTACTATCAAATGATCGTTGCAAGATTTTTTTCACGACAGAAAATCCAAAACCGACAAATCAAAAATTCGTGTCACTGTTGCCAAAGAATACTGCAACAGGTTCTGTTCCTCTTGCAATTGAATAATGGCACTGGCGAAGTCGGGGCTTTGGGTATTCGTCAGCAATGTTTGAGACTCCAGCTTGAGGTCTTCCGCTCGTGTTTCGAGTCGATCCAATTGCTGTAATGAAACAGATTGCTTTCCAATGACTGACAACAGGTGATCGCTGCCTTGGTCGAGATCATCGATTCGCTGATCGATCTTTTCTCCCCATTCACCGGCGTCGTAGGCTTCTCGAGTTCGAAGTTCGTCACGCAATCCACGAATCGTCTCGAAGATTTCTACTCGACTTGTATTATCTGAATTGACGAATGAAAACGTCTCTTGACCGGAGACAAACGCAGTGATGTCAGCTTCAGTCGGTAGGACGACGTCCCCTTGTCGATCACTGCCGTGGTACTGAGTCGGTCCATCCACAATGCCGGTAAATGGAGGGGCATCATTCTTTGCACCGGCAAAGAGATGTCGTCCATTCAGGCTGGCATTCGCGATTCGATCAAGTGTTTTGAGATAGCCATCCAACTCGTTTGCGATGACATCGAGTTCTACCTGTTCGGTCGATTGACGTGCTTCCAAAGCGAGTGATTTCGCCTGAACCAGAATTTGGTTCGCATCCAGCAGTTCCACATTCGCCTGATTGAGGTAGACACGCGCGAATCCAATAGAAGCGACTTCTGTCTCTAATCTTGCGATAGCCTGTTGTTGAATCAAAATCGTTCGCTGACCTTCAGGGTCTTCGGATGGGCGGTGAATACGTTCGCCACTACTAATCTGGTTTTGCAGCGTGTTCGATTTCGAAAGATGCTCTTGAGCGTAATCCTGACTGAGCTGTAATTGTCGGTGTGGGGTGATGCGAAGTGTCATTGGAATTCCTAATGGAAAACAGTTGGCGAGCGGGGAGTGTCAACTCCCTGTATTAGTGGTGGAAGTCAGGGGACTCACGTCCCCCGCTCGCCGGTCGTATTAATGGTTAGCTAATCAGACGCATCAATTCGTCTAGTGACTCATCAACGGCTGTAACGAAGCGGGACGCTGCCTGGAATTGTCTTTGAAACTCCAGCATGTTGAGCAACTCTTCGTTCACATCAACTCCCGAGACCGAGTCTCGCACATTCTCAAGATGAATCTTCTGCTCGTTCAGGTATTCCATCCCCGCCTGTTCGGCTTCAATTTGAAATGCTGTGATGGTCGCGATACTCGCCAGTCGTTGTTCGATTGTTTCGTTACGTTGTTCAAAAACTGCAGAATCTCGTAGTCGAATCATTCGACTGAGGTTCGAGGCATCCGCCGCTTGACCGGTGCGAGACGCTGCGATGTTTAACGGAGATTGTTTGACCTGCTCGTTAACGACTAAGCCGGTTTAGACATCTCCACTGAACAGTGTGTTGATTCCGAGTGCGACCAGCAGACCTGTTTCGTCAGCATTGTTGACGAGATCGAACTGAAAAGATTCTCCCGCATTGAGAGTGCCAATCGAAAGTGTCAGATTAATGCCGTTTCCAAGTTCGATCTTCTCACCGGGCAAATAGTTATCTCCGACTGAGACGGATCGAATCACATCTCCGCTGATGGTGTCTGTTAATTCAATCTGCAATCCGGATGTCACTCCGACAGTTCCGCTGCCGACGACAGTTGCAGTCCAGTTCGCATTACCTGTGACTGATGGGAAGCCAGAAAGTCGCGGAGAAGCTGTTCCTGTCAGTGTTGATGACTGAGGAACTGCATCAATTCCGCCGGCGAAATCAATGGCATATCCGGAAGTTGCTCTCAATAGTAATTTCTTGGCATCGGGTTGGAAGGATGCCGACAAATTCGGGAGCGAATCTAGCTGACTGATTACGTCGTCCAGCGAATCAGTAGCAGTGTCGACGATGATTTCCTGTGTCGTCCGTTCGCCAGTTCCGAGATGAGTCAGCGTGACGAACAGCGAACCACTATTCAAGTCGTAAGGTGTTTCGATTTCCGAGAGAGGTGAGGGAACGTCCGTAATTGCTCTCGAACCTTGCAGTTCATTGTTCGCTTGATTGTGTCCTAGACCTGTCGAATGAATTTGATCGATGCTTTGCACAAATTCGGTTGCCCATTCGTGCAGCGAAGCTTGAATCGAATCAATCAACTCTTGACCAGCGAGCAAGCCTGCAAGTGCCCCGGACAGTGGGTTGACCGGATTTCCACCGTTTTGGGTTTCCACTGCGGCATGACCATCGGGCGAGGTGACAGCGACGAGTTGTGTTGCTTCCTCCGCGATGAGTACGGCACCATTCGCTGCGACGAGTGGGCTCTCTTCGACGAGATAAGTTTGCAGCGAGATTTCGACACTTTTCGAGAGTTCGGAGACGAGTCGATCTCGTTGATCGAGCAGTGTATTCGGTGCGGTTCCTGAATGACTTAAGATTCGAATGTCTTTATTCAACTCTGCAATTTGTGCAGTTGCCTGGTTGACAGCATCAACTTCTTCAGCGACCTCAATTGCGTTATTCGTTCGTAACTGATTCATCCGACTGTCGAGTCGGCTAATCTGCTTGACGACATCATACGCCGCAGCCAGCACCGCATCGCGAATTGTGACAGTTGATGGCTGCGCTGCGAGCTGTTCGAGTTCGTTAAAGAAGTTCGAAACCGAATCCGTTAACGAACCTTGTGTCGGTAACAATGCCGCTTCGATTTGTTCAAGAATGCGTAAGTATGTTTCCGATTCAGAATGCAGTGAATTGGTGGAAATCAAAGCTCCTTCGGTGGCGGTATCGCGCAGCCGAGAAAGATGTTCGACTTCGACACCGGTACCGATTTGCAGAGCACCGATGGTGATCGGATTGCGATCAATCAATTCGACTCGCTGCCGATGATACCCTTCGGTATTGGCATTCGCGACATTGTTTGAGATCGCATAAAGAGCCTGTTGACTGGCTCGAATAGCACTGAGTCCGACATCGATATGGAGCATGGCTTAATAGGAATTAAGATTAAGGAATTAGGAAAACATTGTTTCGCTGCACACATCTTGTGTGAGATTCATCGCTTCGCAGCAATCACGACCGCGTTTCAATAAGTGAAGTCGCTTGTTCGCTGAGTTTCTCACCAGTCGCGGTGTAGCGATCCTGTTTTGTTGTGACTCCTAACGCGGACAACGAAACCTCAACGATTTGGCGTTTTAACAATAGGTTGCTGACGGTGGCTTTCAGCTTTCCGCTCGTCCGGACAATTTTCTTTTGCAGGGTTTTAAGATCTTGCGGACTGAGTTCATTTTCGGAGATGGAATTCTCTTTGAAATATGAATTCGTGAGTTCGTACAACGAAACATGATGAGGAGGACAGACCAATTCATGAGCGAGATCACTACGAAGCTTTCTTCGTGTCGCACTCAGCTCTGGGATTCTTGCCAGCAGATCCTTCAGTTCAACTTGTTCAGCAGACTGAATACTTAGTAAATCATCGACCGTGTCTAACTTGTTCAAAGCTGCGAG
>JABJMI010000184.1 GCA_018659505.1 Planctomicrobium sp. | reverse complement strand
TCTGATATTTTTGTGAACGCCACCTATGCTGGTGCCAGGCTTGATCATGTTCGGAAGAGAATTCAGATACGATTTTCGCAGTTCCAACCGGAAGTGGTGATCGTTATGTGCGGCTTCGCTGAGTGTCAGTCGGGAGTTGAAAAGTGTTCTGATTTCGAAATGTCGTTTATTGCCTTACTCAAAGATATTGAAAAGGTCGGAGCGATTCCGATTGTCTGCACTCCTCCGCATTCCGATGTTTCCGCAGAGGCTGAAGGGCATATTGATCGCTTGATTTTTATTGAAGCGATTCGAGGCTGCGTCGTTGAGCACTCTGGACTGTTGATCGACTTCTGGGCAGACTGGGAGAATCAATCAGATTCAGAAAAGTTCTGGGATGCAGCGAACCTTCGACCGACACCGGCAGGCTTACAAAGGATGAAGAAGTTTTTCCTGAGTCAACTCGATTTGCTCCAACCAGAGAATGCCTCGGCTCAGAAGGTGCGGAAGTCACTTCAAACGAGTCAAGAATCATGAACTCAATAAATCGTCTATCGTTCTTGCCTTTAGTACTGATGTCAGCGGCGTTGTTTCTTCTGACCGGATTACAATCAATTGGGAGTGCTCAGACCCCGACAGTCCGCAGATTTCAAGAGCAGCGGTTTGTTCCCCAAGAAGGAGCCAATCGTTTCTACTATGATCGTAAGGGAGTCCCTAACTGGGAACGTGATGCAAAGTTCCCGGAAGATGTTTTCACCTTCGTGAGGATTCGCTACAACTCACTTGATGGTGAGCGCGGAAAATGGAGAACGGACTACCCGGACAGCGACTTGAATATGTCCTTTCGGCTGCAGCAGTTGACGTCTCTCAAAGTCAATCCTGACCCAATCGTGCTCGAACTGACCAACCCGAAACTTTTTGATTATCCGTTCGTCTATTTTTGTGAGCCAGGCGGTGGTTTTGGGCGCGATGGACGTGGTGGCGGCGGACTCAATTTTTCACCCGAGGAAGCCAAAGCTTTCCGGCGCTATCTGGACAATGGCGGCTTTGCCATGTTCGATGACTTCTGGGGAGAACTTGAATGGCAGAACTATTACGACGAAATCAAAAAAGTCTTTCCCGATCGTGAACCTGAAGAGATCCCTTTAGATCACCCCATCTTCAACTGTGTTTACAAACTAAAGGAAAAGCCACAAGTCCCATCGATCAATGCAGCGATACAGGGAAAACCTTATGGGATTACTTGGGAACGCGAAGACGCCCGCGATGTTCATTACAAAGGAATCTTTGATGACAAACGCAGATTGATGGTCATCGCCT
Source organism: Planctomicrobium sp. (assembly GCA_018659505.1). Taxonomy (GTDB): domain Bacteria; phylum Planctomycetota; class Planctomycetia; order Planctomycetales; family Planctomycetaceae; genus Thalassoglobus. Next base: position 4,140 of record JABJMI010000184.1, on the reverse strand, counting down.
GTCATAACACCGACCTTGGAGACGGCTGGGAACGAGAAGGTGAAAACGAATGGTATTTTCACGAATTCTCAGAAAAGAAAGCCTATCCAATGGGGATCAACATCATCTTCTATGCGATGACGCATTGATGATGGGCAAGGGGGGGGGGCTGCTGAAAATTTCACGAGGTCGCACGAAGAGCATCACGTCAGTTGAGACCCGTTTGGCGACCATTTGAAATATTGAAAAGTTTAAATTGACAATTGATAAATGCAAAATGGTGAGCGAATTAACTTCATTTTTTACTTTACAATTTCACTTTTTCAATGCCTTCTATCGACTCGATCTTGCTGGAATTAATGGCTCCGACCTATCCTCCCACTCGCATTAATTTTAATCAGACCAGCCAAGGGGCAAGGGGGGAATTTCATAGCTCCGTCTCGTTTTGCCGTAATTACTAGCATGGATCATCCTTCATTATTTGTGGAACCGGGAATTGATGTGATTTTGGGTTAGATGCCTTCTCTGAATTGCTTGACTGCCTATAATGAGCGCAGTGAGACGTATAGAAATTTCCATTCTGCCCAATAAGCATTCATGCCTCCTTCTGAAGTCGATTCCCCTCCATTTGAAGGGTTCATTGGTTCCTGCTCTCGAATGAAGGAACTCTTCCGGTACATCAGGAAGATTGCCAACAGTTCCGCTACGGTTCTCCTCCTTGGTGAAACCGGAACGGGCAAAGAACTCGTCGCGAAATCGGTCCACGACTTAAGTCCTCGTGCGACTGGACCTTTTGTTCGGGTCAACTGTGGAGCACTGAGCGAAAGTCTGCTTGAAAGCGAACTCTTTGGACATGTCAAAGGGGCTTTCACAAACGCGATTGAAAACCGAACTGGTCGCTTTGAAGCTGCTCATGGCGGAACAATTTTCCTCGATGAAATTAATTCTGTCAGTACGGCAATGCAGATCAAATTATTGCGGGTTCTGCAAGAACAAGAATTCGAACGTGTTGGTGATTCTCACACGGTTAGTGTCGATTGCCGAATCATCGCGGCGACGAATCGTGATTTAGCAGAACTCGTCGAAACGGATGGGTTTCGCGAAGATTTGTACTATCGACTTAACGTCCTGCCGATTTATGTTCCTCCCTTGCGAGAACGCCGAGAGGATATCCCAGAGCTGGTTCGTTTTTTCGTGGAGCGTTATGCCATCGAGAACGGACGAATCATCTCATCTGTTTCGCTCGACGCATTGAATTTCCTCAAAGCCTATTCATGGCCGGGGAATGTCCGCGAACTTCAGAATTACATCGAGCGGGCAATCGTTCTCGCTGACGGCGAAGAATTAAACGCTGAACTTCTTCCACAGCAAGTACGTGGCGAAGCCCCGATTCGTTTAGGTCGCGTCGAGAAATCAGAACTGCAGAGCCTCTGTGCTGAACTCGTTTCGCGCGGGCTTTCTGAAGTCGCTGAAGAGGGTTCGTACCACGAAGCAGTTATGGGCATTGTTGAAAAGGAAGTCATCCTTCAAGTCCTTCGTCGATGCCAGGGAACACAAACCAAAACTGCAACAAAGCTGGGTATCAATCGAAATACATTGCATAAGAAGATCGATGATTATGGCTTGCAGGACGAAGCCCGTTAGTTGCCCACTTCATCGTGGGCAAACCAGTACGCTTTCAAAGCAGCAAAAACTCTCCATGAGACCTGCATACGTGCTTTGCAAATGAGATTTTTAACCACGAAAGAATCGAAAGATACGAAAAATTATGAACCATGTCAGGTTGTAATTGAGAAAGGGCAATCTTTTCGTGTCGTTAGTGTTTTTCGTGGTTCTTGAACAATCACAAACCAGCCAGCAGTCACTTTTTGAAGCTTATCATTGCTTACGACCTCTCCACCACTCCTCAACTTCGGCTGCCAGAAAGAACGATCCGGTCGCGCAGACTAAGTCTTCATTTGAGGCAAGATCTAAAGCCGTTTCCATCGCTGACTCTGGAGTCTCACTCATTTGGAAAGGCTTCGTCAGAATTCCATTGGCGATGTTTTTTAATTCCTCAAGAGAGAGAGAACGAGGATTTTTCTGATAAGAGCACAAGATGAACTCATCGAAAGATGTATTCAAAATATTCAGTAATTCAGCACAGTCTTTATCCCGTGAAGAAGCGAAGACGCAAAATTTTCGATTCGCTCTGTTGGGATGAAGTGTGTCACACAATGCCTGAATCGATGCCGGATTGTGAGCTGCATCGATCACGATGAGAGGATTCTCTGCGACGACCTCGATACGTAAAGGGATAATAGCTTTCGATAATCCTTCCTGAATTGCTTCGTCAGTGATCTCGAAACCAGCATTTCTTAACAAGTTCGCAGTCGTTACTACTAAAGCTGCATTGCGAGTTTGATGTTCTCCCGGCATTGCCAGATTCAGACTCTTGAACTCGATGCCTTGCGACGAATAGTCAAACGTCCAGGGAATCAAATTTTGATCGGCAGGAGCAACTGGTTGAATTTGAAAGTCGACACCGAGTTGTAAGAATGGGGCGCTTGTTTCTTGTGCAACAGTCTGAATGACCTGAGCTGGACCGTCTCGAGTCACTCCGCTGACGACAGGGACTCCAGGTTTGATAATTCCGGCCTTCTCTCGGGCAATCAGTTCTTCAGTATCACCCAATAGACGTGTATGATCTTTACTGATACTGGTAATGATACAAGCCAGAGGCTCGCAGACATTCGTTGAATCGAGACGTCCCCCCAAACCAACTTCGTTCACTGCAATGTCAACTTTCTGCTGTCGAAAATGCAGCCAGCCAGCTGCCGTTGCCAATTCAAAAAAAGTTGGAGAGCCAAACTCGGACTGCTCCATCTCGCTAGTGACAATTCGCAAACGGTCGACAATTTCAACAACTTCCGTTTCAGTTGGAAGGCTTCTGTTGATCGTAAAGCGCTCTTCAAATCGATGGGCGTGCGGAGAGGTAAAGAGTCCGACTTTCTTTCCCGATTCCTCCAGAATCCTAGCAACCATGGTAGCAGTCGAACCTTTTCCTTTAGAACCTGCGATGTGCACACATGGGACTGCCAACTGCGGATTTCCCAGTAGTTCGAGCAGCGAACGCATTCGCTCTAAATGAAACGATTCCGGTCCTTGAGCCAATTCTGGTCGCCGCTCGTAATTGATTGTATCAAAGAGATACTGAATCGAGTCCTGATAGCGTGGATCGATTGTGTTTAGAGGCTCTGAACTGATATTGGAGTTAGAACTCACGATCTGGCATTATCTCTTTTCGGACTCACAGGCTGACGAATGTGCTTAACGCTTTAATTGCATGGACATTCCCGAGTCACAATATCGTTTTTAATTTTTCAAGCAATCTCACATCGCATAAAACCTTTAGGCAGACTCGACTCCCAGAGCGAACTTACAGTCTATCAGGGCGGCTCAAGCAATTCTTAAATTCACCTTAAGGATCCTATGTTTGTGGCATCAGTGAAATAATTTGTGAAAACGTAATTTGCGGACTCGAGAAGTGTTGGAAATACTCTGAACCACAAATCGTACGGATTTCACGAAAGAAAAGTGGCTTCTGACTCTCTTCAATTCAGTCAACTTTGTGTATGCAAACACGATCAAACATTCTTGTCTATCCAATTTCTTCATCAAATAATGAGCGCCAGGATGAACGTGATTGACAGGACAAGGTGAACACAATTCAAATCTGCACACAAGCATCTTTGATTTCTTCATTTTAATGACTCTGTCAGATCGGAATTCGTTTCAGAATAGATGGGATTGTAAAATTTGAGCATTCAAACACAAATCAATCCCGTCGAGATTTACAGGATAAGATAAACCTGATCAATAACACGAATAAGTCTGACATGATGTGCTTTTTCGTGTCATTTGTGTGTTTCGTGGTTATCGAGTACTTTTATTATCCTGAAAGGTTTGAAGTTCCCCACGATTTGTGGGCGCGGGTTTTGGGTTAGGTAACTTGTTGAAATTGGACGGGGCTTTTGTAGTCCAGGGCTGAGTGTTTTCTAATGGTGTTGTAAAACGCTTCGATGTATTCGAACAGGCTCCGGCGGGCTGCAACTCTGGATTCATACTGCTCTTGGTGAACCAGTTCCTTCTTCAGTGTCCCAAAGAACGATTCCATGGAAG
>JABJMI010000349.1 GCA_018659505.1 Planctomicrobium sp. | reverse complement strand
TCTCAACTTCAGGTAGTTCAGGCATAATAAATATTCACCCAAGTTGAAGGGATTACAGAGCCGGTTTTCTAAGCTGAAAGTCCTCAAACTCTGCCTAAATTACGTAAGTGTTATACAAGACTTAAGATACGTAAATTATTCATTTTTTCAGAGGAGGCATCACAACCGGACTCATTGTACCGCCTGTGCACATTCTTTCGAGTCAAACAAGGGGGTTCAGGTAGAGAAGCCAGTTTTCACGAAAACTCCTTGACGTAACGCCCTCCGAAGACGATTCTAAGAGTAAGTCGTACTCCCTTTCAGAAAACAAGGGCTCTTTTCGCGCCCACAAGGAGTTGAATTATGGCATTTCGCCACTTCGCCCAAATCGTTCATGCCTCTCGACAAGCTATGGTTGCTGCCGTTCTGAGCGGTTCTGTCATCAGCACTTCGATGGTATCCGCTCAGGACATTCCTGCGGATATCGACTCACAAGTCCAGGCTCACCTTGATGCGGGCGAATTTGGTCCCGCTCTTGAGAGTTTGAAAGGTGTTGAGGATCAGCAAAAACGATCCGAACTCCTTAAACAGGTTGCCGACGCACAAATGCAATTAGGCGAGTTCGACAGTGCCTATTACGCCATTCGGCGTATGCCAGAACGCGACTCTCGGAATGAAGCTCATCGTGAACGGTCTCAAAAGAACGAGTTGGCCGGTGGTGCATTGATCCCAGACTTCACACGATTGATGAATCTGATTCAGTTAGCGGTCCGTGATCCCGATTCACCTTGGGACGATGGTGCGGCGGTTGATGAAAACGTCGGTACGATGGAAGGGGACTTTACCGGGGTTTCTGTTGATCCCAACGGTCTGATGCGGACTCTGAGTGAAGTTGACCGTGCGGGGCGTCTGAAAGCGCTTGGATTGAAAGCTCGCGAAGCCTCGCTTAACGGCGATTTGGCCAAGCCGAGCCAACTCCGTTTGGTTTCCCTGACTCGCCTGGAAAAAGAAGTCGCCCGACTGGCTGCCGAAGGGCGTCCTGTTGTGACCTCCATGAAGCATCTCGCCGGCCTCACAAAAATTCAATACGTATTTGTCTATCCTGAAGAAAATGAAGTTGTCATCGGCGGACCAGCCGAGCCTTGGCGATATAACGAAGAAGGTCAACCGGTGGGAGTCAGCAACGGTCGCCCGATGCTGCAACTCGACGACCTCGTCACCGTGTTCCGCACGTTTTCTCACGACGGAGCCGGAACCTTCAACTGTTTAATCGTTCCTCGCAAAGAGGGCCTCAAAGCGGTTTCCGATTTTGTCGCTGCGTCAAATGCCGGTGGACCACTGGCTCCTGGCCAAGTCAAAGGTTGGACACAAGAACTGCAAAACAAACTGGGAGTCCAAGATGTTGAAGTCAACGGTATCCCGGTCGACAGTCGCGTTGCACGTGTCATCGTCGAAGCCGATTACCGCATGAAGCTTATCGGCATTGGCAAACTTGATCCCGTGGATTCGATTCCAAGTTTCTTTGAACTGCTTTCGAAAACACGCGAACAGAATTTAACATCGATTGATGCTTTGCGTTGGTGGATGACCATGAAATACGATGCGATCTCTCATAGCCCTGATCGTGAAGCCTTTGAGATTAAAGGTTCTTCGGTTCAGTGTCTTTCTGAGAACGAATTCGTGACCGCTCAAGGGGAACGCATCCCGACTCGTAAAGCCGAAAAAACGAACAGCCTGTTCGCTTCATTGTTCACAGAACATTACGATGAACTGGCCAAAGCCGATCCAATCTTTGCCGACATGCAGAACATATTCGATCTGTCTTTAGTCGCTGCACTCATTCAGAGTGAAGGACTTGCTCAGCGAGCTGAATGGAACGGCGGAGCATTTGCTCCTGGCGGCCAATACGAAACCCGCACTTATGCCGCACCGAAGACTGTGATGTCGGCTGTGAACCACAAGGTTTACAATCAGCGTAACATCGTGGTACAGGTTGCCGGTGGTGTTAAGGGTGACTTCCTTCGCGTGGCAAACGACCCCGCGTTGCAAGCCGAAAACGCAGCATTGGAAAACGTGGAACAATCTGCCGCTGCCCCTGCTCTTCCAGCAGGTCGCTGGTGGTGGGACGCGAAGTAAGTCGCTTTTCCAATAATGTGAACTGATTCAAGACATGGCTTCTTTCTAGGCCATGTCTTTTTTTGTGCGCTGAGACGTGAGAACCCCTGTGATATTTCTCGAACACTCAACACCCGTTTCAAGATGTCAAGATTCGGAGAATCGGAGAATCGGGGACACACCTTGACCGAATGTTGACCAAATCTTGAACCAAATCTTGCCGAATCTTGATTCCTAATCTTCCATACCCTTGAGCAAGTTGTTGACTCTCATTGGTTTACGCGAATAACTTCATTTTGGCGTGATGCCGCTTTTTGTCGGGACGCATCTTCCACGTCACGCGAGATCGCCTCCTTTCTCACGTTGCAGCGGTCGTCATTCTTCAACACGCGATCGAGTTGTGATAACGTTCAAATTGCCAAAGATCGAGTTCGACTCTGTTGAGCCGCTGCGAATCTTCTCATCGTTTGTGGTTAACCGGACGCTAGCGCGTTCCGGCTGATTGCGTCGAAGACAACTCCGCCTCATCAGCCGCTAAACGATAGCCCAAGGCTTATGAATTCTATCAACGACATATCATCGAACCACGAACGCTAACTCTGGTAGAGAGAGTCTAGCAAGATAAGTTTTGGGATCATTTTTGAATCC
>JABJMI010000185.1 GCA_018659505.1 Planctomicrobium sp. | reverse complement strand
TCAAGAATGTCGTTAATCAAGGCCAGTAAGTTGTTGCCCGATGTTTGAATGTTAAGCAGGTATTTCTTTTGTTTCTCATTCAGGTTTTCAGCCACTGCCAACACATCGCTAAAACCCAGAATACTATTCAGCGGAGTGCGGAGTTCATGGCTCATTGTTGCCAAGAATTCATTCTTGATTTTATTCATCTCGTGCAGACTTAGATTCGCCTGAGCAAGTTCGTCGACTTTGTAATCAAGAGAGGAGTTCGCATGTTTGAGTTCTTCCTGAGTTGTGACAAGATGGCGCAACATGCGATTAAAAGCGTGGCTAAGTTCTTGGAATTCATCGCCGGTACGAATATCGGCTCGCTGATCGAGTTCACCTTGAGCAATCGCATCGGACACGTCCTTAAGATGCAAAATTGGTTTCACAATCACGTAACGCACGATCAGGTAAGCGACACCCATCCCGAGGACGGCCGTGACGATCGCCATGACAATTAAAATGGCATTGTTCCGAGCGATATCGTGTTGAGTTTCCTTCAACTCGAATGTGATTCGTGCCATTCCCATCATTTGATCTTTTTCGCTGACGAGCGGGGCTATGTTTCGCGCACGATGACACTGCAAACACATCTCCTCAGCGACGATTGCCTCGAAGTAATGATACTGTCCTGATTTGTCATCCTCATGAACCCAGTAAGGTTTGCGTTTATCAAAGAGCTGACTGAAAGCGTCGAATTCGAAATCGTCAGTTGGTCGTGCCGTCGTCTCCGCTTGTTCATAATCTTCTGGAACAAACTTCCAGTTGAATTCTCGTAGCCGATCAGGCTTCAACGCTTCATTAAGATCTTTGAAAAACTGTGTCGCTTCGGGGTCTTGAGCACCCTCTTGAAGTTCTTGGTAATGTGTTGTCGTCATATTTTGGGCGATCAACAATTGCGCACGATCACGATACTGTTCTTGAACAATACGAAGATTCAATTGGGCATAGACATAGAAACTCCCTGTGATCAGCAGCATCAGCGCACCGCCGAACATCAACCGGCATTTACGTTCCAGGCTGGTTTCACCAAGCAGTCTTTTAAATCTTCGATACGACATCGATTCCGTTCGCGCTCATGAAATACAAATCCGATTGTGATGAATTCCCGAGATGTTTTCCAGATGATTACTCTTCGCCAAATAGCTTATTCGAGAGATACAAAAGTTGCTCGACAATTTTCTCGGAACCATCCAGTTGGACATAACATGTCCCTAACCAGGTTTCGTAACCACCGAGTTTGTGCTGAGCCGGCGTCGGCAAGTAACCGTAGGATCCATTGGCGAGTTCTATTGTAAATGAATCCTCGAATGGGGAACGATCTTTCAGTTCGAGTCCAATCTCGGTGAAAACCTCAAACGGAATCGCTTGGATTGCGAGAGTTCCAATTCTCATCACTTGCAAGGGAACAACGACTTCACTTGGTCCCTCTTGAATCTTTTGAATTCGAGCTGAATAGGTTTCTTCTCGGATGTGGCGTTCTTCCTTCGGGCGTTTTTCAAGCTCTTCGAAGTGTTGCAACATCTCCTCAGTCGGTTGGCGAACATTGAGAACCAGGTCAGTTGTGGCAGAGTCGAGTTTTACCCAGTCTTGCCATTCAAGAGTGGAATGAGCTTCCATGACGCGATTGGTCACTTTCTCAGCGACCATTTGCATCTTCTGGTATTTCGCAACACGCGGAGAACTGCCAGCGAAATTGATGTTATTGACATCCCCACTCGTCCCATTCGTTAGGATTCCAACAAATGGAGGATGTTGAGAATCTGTGTTCAGCCGATCCGAGATCATGCTTGCGAAGTACCCGAAGTAATCAGCCGAGACATCGCCGCTGTTCACTCCACCCACATAATGCAGCGAGTAATTTGCCAGCAATGCGATTGGCTGACCTTCGACAGTTCGAACTGAAATAAACGAAACCTCTGGGTCGACTGGTCCCGCTGGTCGGACTAACGCCTTACTGCCCCGTGAAGGGTTCATTCGAACCTCGTCAACGCCGCCAAACGGGTTCGTCAACATCTTCGGATCAGTTACAAACCAGCGACGATTGAAAAGTTCAGTTGGTTCATCCGCAGAGCCCCAGGCAATCTGGGCAGGTTGCAATTCATTAAGTGCGCGACGCACGCCATCAGCAATTCTCCTTGCGAGAGTCTGTTGATAGCCGGTCAATGTTTCCATCACGGCAGCTTTATTATCACCACGGGCAGTCGTTGCAGAGTGAGTATGAGTTGCAGCCATCAATAGTTTACTGACGTCGAGGTCTGTCTCTTCATCAATGAGTTGCCTCGCAGCATCGAAGACTTCTCTGGGGATCCCGACATTGTCGCAAATCACAAATCCAATCTTCGTTTCACCATCATCCAGAATCAGGCAGCGAGCATGCAGTTCATCATGAATGTGAGTCGCAGGAATTGGCTTCCAGCCACCAACAATCAATTCTCCAAGAGGAGGCGTGATGTTACTCGTGGCGGACCCTGCACGAAAGACTTTGTCTTGAGCGTTCAGTGTCCCGACGAGGAAACAAGAGAGCAAGCAAGCTAAAACAGTTCGATTCATAACTATCCGATCCCTTGGCAACGAGAGAATTTATTGTTGGAAGTATCATAACTGTTGTGCAATGTTTCTTCACCCGAATCATCTATCAGATAATGATTGTTGAAATAATTTCACCTCAGGGCGAATTGTCTAACAAAATAGTATTCGCCAACCGAGTGTTGACAAAGTACAATATCAATCCCACCTACGTGTCTCTGGCTTTCTTTTGAGTCACAACGGAATGAGCAATTACCTGTTTCTGATTTCAACAAATTCACGATACCAATGACATACCCAACCGATTTTCATCATCACTATTCTCGGCGTGAAATGCTGTTGCAATCGGGTACTGGCTTTGGTGCTCTTGCACTCGCCTCGATGTTACCCAACTCGGCTTTAGCAGATTCTACAGCGAGCATTTCCCACATCGCACCGCGGGCGAAGAGTGTCATCTTCTGTTTTATGGAAGGTGGTCCAAGTCACATGGACACCTTCGATCCAAAGCCAGAACTACAAAATCTCGCCGGTCAACCGTTGCCCGCTGGTTACAAGCGAGTTGTCACCGCCATGGGTGAGATCAATTCTCCGCTGCTCGCTTCCAAACGAAAATGGAAACAGCATGGAGAAGCGGGGACATGGGTTTCCGATTGGCTCCCAAATATTGCAACATGCGTCGATGACATGGCAGTCATTCGATCCTGCTGGACAAATGGAATTAACCACTCGGGTGGTGTCTGTCAGATGAATACGGGGACACCGCTCGCGGGTCGACCTTCATTAGGCGCCTGGGTGAATTACGGGCTAGGCAGCGAGAACGCAAACTTACCTGCCTTTGTCGTGATGACCGATAACAAGTCGCAAGTGACCAACGGTCCCCGCAACTGGGGAACGGGCTTTATGCCTTCCAGTTATCAGGGAACGAAATTGAGTGTCGGTGATGAACCGATTGCGAACTTGAATAATCCAAAAGGAATTTCCGTTGAACGTCAGCGACAAAAGCTCGATCTGTTAAATGACCTCAACAAGAAACACATGAAACAGCGACCATTCCAAACTGACTTGGAAGCCCGCATTAAAAGCTACGAACTCGCCTTTCGTATGCAGGCAAACGCTCCCGAAGCGATTGATCTCGAATCCGAAACAGAAGCGACTCAACAACTCTATGGACTCGATGATGCCAAGACCGAAGCTTACGGTCGCAACTGCTTGTTAGCGAGACGACTCGTCGAACGCGGAGTTCGCTTCGTACAACTTTACAGCGGAGCCGGCAGTAAATGGGACGCCCACAGCGACATCGAGAACAACCATACTCGCATGTGCGGACAAACCGATAAACCTGTCGCAGGCTTAATCAAAGACTTGAAACAACGTGGATTACTGGATGAAACTTTAGTCGTCTGGGGCGGCGAATTCGGACGAACTCCAATGAGCGAAAAAGGAGATGGTCGCGACCACAACCCAACCGGTTTTACAATGTTCATGGCAGGCGGAGGAGTCGCAGGCGGACAAACCATCGGAGCGACCGACGACCTCGGCTTCCACGCCGTCGAAGACCGTTTACACGTCCACGACTTGCACGCGACGATCCTATACCTTCTCGGCATCGACCACATGAAGCTAACCTATCTCCACAAAGGCCGCCCCGAACGACCGACTCAAAACGAGGGTGACTCTTATCGATTGATTACGCAGCGGTCATTGTCGTAAACAGAAATTTCTTAGTTGCCTTTAGCTGCCCACTTCAAGTGGGCAACCCGATGAGTTTTCAATTAACAAAGACTTCATCATGACATGAAGCAGGACGAGAGCCTGCTCTACAGTTACTCATTTATAAACCGATTGTCTTTACACGGAATGCGAGATGTGCAGGCAGCGTATTCTCAACGTCTTAATAATATTGTCGTGCTTCCTTTCGGGATGTGACGCGAGAACTAATGTTGAAGGGGTCGTTGTTGAGAATAAAGAAGACGGTACGCACGTCCCACTTCCAGGAGCAATGGTTGAGTTAATCGAACTCAACAATGACGGAACCCCAAGCGAGTACCAAGACTCGTCGCTGACCGATTTAGATGGCAAGTATTACACCGGAATGACACACGCTCCAATCGAAAGCAAATTTTCAGTCATCGTGACGAAGGATGGGTATCAGGATTTTTCGACAACAATTCATTCACAAATTGACAAACACACAATTAATGTCACGTTACATACTTCAGTGCAGTAATGCCGTCAAAACCTGCTTTATTCTCGCTGAATCTTAGTCAAAGTAGTTCACGTAGGTTGGGTGAAGCCGATTGGTATTAGATGTTGATTGCATAGGCTTTTGCTGTGTTGAATTGATCACTTGTTTTATTAGAGATCGCGTAACCCAACATTTTGGTTGTTCCATTGATGCAACCTCGAAACCGCATTAGGTTGGGTTCCGCTCCGCTGCACCCAACCTACGATTACTAACGGGTTTTCAACGTCTGCTGCTTTGCTTAGAGTTATTGTTGTTCAAAGACTTATTTTGTTGGGCTGTGTGCCCTGTTAAATTGATCGTTCGATAACGTAAATCCAGAGGAGTAAAACTATGAGAATCACCTCCGCACTAATTCTATTACTTCTTTTCTGGGCAACGCCGTCCCTCGGTTCTGTGAGAAGAGTCCAGGTCTCGAAGGCAACTCAAGCCGACTCGCCCGTTGAGTTCTCGGTGACGATTACTTCAGACAGTCAACTGGAGGGACACGTCCTGGTGGAGATCTCGCTCCCTCCTGGACAGCAGGAACTTGCTGATCTGTGGAAGATTTATCTCTGGGTTCTTGAGGATGAGAAGACCGTTCTCGGAGCGCCGCTGGACCTGAGCTACGCCAAAGATAAGACGATCGCGGTTCGTTATCAGGGCCACATTGACACCGTTAGGGGAAGCCTGATCGCTATTCGATGTGGCAAGCGTGCCCCGCTCAGTGAAACAATTTATCAGATTGATGATGGCAGCTATCTCAATCACAAATAGAGGGGCATCCAACATATCGCCCAATCAGAGTGACGTAGGGCAGGGATCCCCTGCCGCCGATTTACTAAGTCGCTTCGCTATCCGATTTAGGTTGTTTTCGGCTTTCGAAAATGAAAAGACCTACGCCCGTAAGAGCGGAAACGATGCAATAACAACAAACACGAAACTGGAAGCCATCCATCTTTTCGATCGGATTCTCCAGCATGAACAGGGAATCAACAAGCGTGATTATTCCCATGAGAGACATCACAGCGAGCGTTGGTGGAGTCAGTAATTTCGACATTTTCATCTCACAAAAAAAATTGTACACAGTCAGCAAAACGCAGTCACTGACCAGATGGATCAAAGTATTATACTGAAATCTAACGAATTCGGCCCCATGCGTCCGAGAAGGAGAGCATTCGAGTACAACCTCCCTCTCCAAGCCAGTCTATTCAACTTTATTCTCGCTGAATCTTAGGGTCACAAGCACAACAGGAATGGTGAAGAAGAGCCACAGCCACTCTTCAATCGTCGAATCTGGGTCTGATATCAGCAGACAAACAACGATGTCTACTACG
>JABJMI010000469.1 GCA_018659505.1 Planctomicrobium sp. | reverse complement strand
TTGAAAAGTTTCGCACGCAGTTGAAAGAATATTATTGAGCCAGGGGCAAAGCTCGTCTTCACTTGCCCATCAACCCTTGCCCGCTTGCCCATGAAAAAGCAGCACGATCGAAGTTTGATCGTGCTGCTTGGCTACTTAACTTAGCCCCGGGTGATCCACCCGGGGGATACGAAGTCACATCGATTACGGTTGCATGAACAACAACTCGCGGGCAATTTGCTCGGCGTTGCCGGTGGTGTTCCCGAAGGTTCCGCCGGTGTTGGCACCGAGTTGTGATCCTCCTGAGATCGTTCCGGCTCCGGTATCGTAGTCGTCGAATCCACCGACTCCAACATCGTTGCCGGTGGCGGTATTTCCAATGAAGTTTCCGTCGAAGTTCCCTGTGATATCGAAAGAGAATCCTGCTCGATCATTCGACCTTGCAAAATTCCCTGTTACATCGCCGGTAAGATTTCCTGAACTGATCACAGTAATACCATCGAGACTGTTTCCATCTGCCGTATTCTGATCTAGAGTTATGAACAGGTTCCCAGAGTTTCTAACAAATATACCAAGGAGTTCGTTCCCGTTCGTCGTATTTGATTGAATGAGTACTTCGTTCCCCATACCGGTGGCACCGATATCGTTGCCGACATTCAGGAAGATTCCGCTTCCAACAGGGCTGTCATTGGATGTGTTACCAATAATAGAACCATTGAAATTGTTGCCGACCCTGATTGCAATGTTGTCGCTACCTGATGATAAAATCTGGTTGTTGTTCACATTGGCGAAGACGTCGTTGACGGCAATGAGTTCCAATCCAACACCACCGTTGCCAGCGGTCTGACCGATCATGTTGCCGGTGATTTGCACAGGAGCTCCCATTGCACCGATATCGTTGGCAGCGTTAAGGAAGATACCGCTTCCAGTGTTGGCATCGGCAGTGTTTCCGGTGACGTTTCCGGTGATGTTTTCACCCTGGATCAGGATCCCAGCGTCACCGTTTCCATTGCCCATGACACCAGCGGTGTTGTTGGAAACGGTCGCGGTGACATCGCCGACGTTGTTGCCATCTAGGTCAGCTAAAACTTCGATTCCTTCGTCAGCGTTGCCGTTGGCGGTGTTGTCATCGATCAATCCAGCGATGTCGCCATCTGCTGCGACTCGAATACCAGCTAGTGTGGTGTTATCGTTCGCAGTATTGCCAGTGACTTGACTGTTGACATTGGCTCCACCGATCAAAATTCCTTCATCACCAGTGTTGTCGTTACCAGTGTTGTTCGTGACATCTGCAGTGAAGTCACCTGCTCCGCTGACATCGAAGTCCGCTTCAAGTTGAATTCCGCCGCCACCGTTAAATTCTGCGGTATTGTTATTGATTAAACCACTGAAATTGTTGTCAGCCAAGATCGCCAAACCGGTGTCACCGTTCAGGCTGGTGATGTTGCCACTGACTTCACCGCTGAAGTTATTCGCAGCTTCAACGAGAATACCTTCCTGGGTGTTTCCACCGGAGAGGTTGCCGATGATGTCCAGCATGATGTTGCTAGCAGCGTCATTCGACTCAACAAAGATACCAGATTCGTTGCCATTGGTGGTGTTGTTTGAGATCGCTCCAAGGATATCCCCCATTCCGAAGGCGATAACCGAGATTCCGTCGTCACCGTTACCATCGGCGGTATTGCCATCAATCAAGACTTCTGAATCGACATCTCCATTGAAGAGGACAAAAATTCCGTCAACATCATTCAGATTGGTCATGTTGTCGGTGATTGTCAGGACGCTGCCCATAAGGACGTTATCGACATCGATTGCTAATCCGTTTTGACCATTCATGATGGCTGTATTGTCGATGATGCTGCCTGAGATCGTCAGAGCATCGAGATCAAGACCATCTGCATCATTATTGCTGAGCGTATTGCCCATAATCATGCCGCTGAAATCGCCGGTTCCGTCGATGTCGAGACCATCTCCAAAGTTGCCGGTGATCATGTTATTCAGGAAATCGACTTCGATGTCGACACCATCGATTTGAATACCATCATCATCGAATCCAGAGATCATGTTGTCGCTGATCGTACCGCTGACAGATGCAAGACCAGACGAGTCAATTTCGATACCTTCGTCTCCCCCGGCGGTTGCTCCATCGAGGACGTTGTTGTTGATGTTGAACTCAGTAACATCAGATCCGAAGATCCCACGTGCTCCTGCTCCAGCGACAATCGAGAAGCCAGAGACCTCATTGCCGTCTGCAAGAGTGATCGCATCGATTCCGGTCGGACCAGTAATCATTGCAGGCATTCCACCCAAACCAGATTCAGGCAAATCGATGGTCCCGAACTCGGTCGTGTCGATTTCGTGCAGCAAGTGAGCAGAAAGCAATCGCTGACCGTCGTTCAGTGCGATCGCATCCATTGGAGTGAACGCTGCACCCGGATCAACGAGGATGATGTCGATGAAGTCGCCATCGTCTTCAAGCAAATCAGGAGCATTGAGTAAATCGCCACCCATCGCAATTTGTGCAACGGTAATCAGGTCACCCGAAGTTGAATCTGTTGCAAGCAAGTCAGGAGCAGCCGCGTTGTAATTCAGCACAGGAGCAACGTGTCGTCGCTGCACGCGTGACAACAGGCGTGAAGTGACGCTGGCTGATCGAGATTCGGCATCGATGCTCGGTCCACCGAAGTAAATCGAAACTCCACCATAGACGGTGGTATCGAATAAGTCATCGTGCGAAACGGTGACGTTGGCAGCGATATTAGAAGCGAGCCATGCTTCGGCTGTTCCGTTCACACCCCAGCTGCTTGGTCCTTCATCTGCGGAGAGATAATAGACTCCCGCACCGACTTCAAGATTGGCTTCTGGAATTTTGCGTGAGACATTGAGATCGAAGCCATCAAGAGCTTCGGTCCAGTTTTCTGTTTGAGTCGCCAGGCGGATGTTACTGACACCCATTGATCCACCCATTTGTGGAACAAGATCAGGTCCACCGATCAACGGAGTCGCAGTCCGTCCGTTCGAACCACGATCATCGAGACTGACATACGCATTTGAGCGAACCGCCCAGTCGGACATCAACGCTTCAACACCGAAACCGAGCGTGGAAAAGTTATGATCGTTCGCTCCGGTTGAGATATCACGATAGTTATAATAAGCGTTTCCACCTAGAACTGTGCCGCCGACATCTTGTCGATAACCGATTCCGATGTCCGTACTCCAGTCGCCAAGGACTTCGTTCACGTTTCCGTGACCATCGATAAATAACACGCTCTCGCTATCTTCAAAGATCGAGAGAAAGCCCCCAACGCGGTAGTAACCATCCTTCACTCCGGGCTGGCTTCCAACCTTCCAGCTGCATCCAGTCGGACAGGTGAATCATTGAGATAGCTGTTGTTGATCCATTGAGCATCAACGTTCCCGCCAAACATCGCAGCCGACGCAAACGCCGCAACCGCAAAGGATCTGAGAGATTTCATTGTGGGTCGGAATAACATGAAGTCAGCCTCCTGTGCCGTTTATGCGAGAAATGCAAAGAGTTCGAACTCTTTCAGTCCTTACATCGGCGCACGATAACGGTCCCGATATTCCGATATTTCATTTTGGGATGCGTGAGATATTTAATCCTTACCACCTGAACCCCTTGACCTAAACTGCCTAAACCTCCTGTTGATTTGAGTAAAAAAGCTCACGATCGAGTCTTTTCAGGTGAGCAAATTTTCGGCACAATGTTGCTGAAAGAGAGAGTATTTGGTGCAACAACCAGCGGCGAAGGGCAGGACGGCTCCAATCAGTTAGACTAAGGACATCGCAGATGTGCTGATTTCATACTGGATGTCCATCTATGATCATTCTAAATCGGGAGCATAGATGGCACTTATTCTTTGGTCTCGCTTTTGATGTGGCACTCTCGTCAAGACCAACGTGTTGAGACATGAGCACTAAGCCTCGAGCAGTACGCGATGTCGATTTCAATTGTGATGCAAAATTGGACAGTCGCCGTAAGTGCAGCTGCTGCATACGGAATCACATTGGCAATTTGGTTTGTGAAACACTCTTTCAGTGCTTTCATGATGCGGATCGCTGATGCAATTTTTTGTTCTTGTCAAATCGACACATTCCAAGAGTTCGAAGCAAAAGCTTGCTAATTCCCGATAAATTACGAGTGACAGCATCGTCGTGATTGCCTTGAACCTTTTGAAACGGCGTTTGGCTGCCATTTTCTCTAGCCAGTGAGGAGAAACACGGATCAAGAATTGGAAATGGCATACGGTTTGCCTATGTCTCTATTCAATATGAATTGAGAATCATATTGAATAGAGACAAATCAATAAATTGATAGACAAATGACACAAACCGCCGCTACCGAAATTCCACAAAAAATCGGTCCATTTCAATTGAAGGAACAAATTGGCGAAGGGGGCATGGGGGTTGTTTATCGTGTCGAACACGAGAAGGAAGGGACTTCATTTGCCATTAAGATTGTCAACGGAAAGCTCACGACAAATGTTGCAGTCAATGATCGGTTCGAACGTGAAATCGAAATCTTAAAGAAGTGTCAGCATCCGAACATTGTCCGTACGATCGGCACTGGAGCAATTCACGATCAAAAATTCTTTATCATGGAATATGTCGAGAAAGGTTCTCTTGCGACTTTCCTACAAAAGCAGAAACGACTCTCTTGGGAACAAGTCGTTGGCTGCGGGATTCAGATTGGACGAGCCATGGAATATGCACATTCCAAGGGAATCATTCATCGAGATATCAAACCCGCGAACCTGCTTATCGATAAAGAGGGACATCTGAAGTTAACGGACTTCGGGATCGCACGAGACTTACATAATAGTGCCCTGACAGCGACTGGAAAAACTGTTGGCACTCTCGCATATATGGCGCCCGAACAAATCACTGGCAAGATCGGAGTCTCTCCCAGAACCGACATTTACTCACTCGGCTGCGTCTTGTTTGAAGCGTTAACTGGTCAACCTCCATTTTCTGGAGAGAACGACGCCGAACTCCTTTTCAAACACATCCAGGAAGCTCCTCCATCGGTTTCGACACTTCGCCCAGATGCCCCGGTTTGGTTATGCAAGCTGATCGAAAGTATGCTCGAGAAGGATCCTAGTGAACGACCGTTCGACGCGCCGTTTCTCTTAATGAAGTTGAATCAAATACCAGCCAAAGTTAAGAAGCAAGAAAAGCTACTTCTGAAATCAACGAAAGATGGTGCGAGTCGCTTAGAGAAAACTTTCGGTAGAAAACAGAAGCAACTCAAGAATTCGAAACTTGTCGCCGGAATTAACAAAGATCCATTTTATGAAAAGCCTCTGTTTATCGTCGGCTGCTTGGTCGCTGTTCTCTTAGCAGTGACATTTTCAATCCAACACCGTCGTAGTGAAGAGTTCCTCTACGCCAGGGCAGCGACGTTGATGCAAAGTTCCGAGCCCAGTAGCTGGGCGCGTGCGGAAGGTGACCTGCTCAATTTGATGGAGAGATTCCCAGAGGGAGAGCATCAAGCTGAAATCCAATTATGGTTAGATCAATTAGCAATGCACCGTGCTGAACGAAAAATTGAAACCAACGCTCGATTCGGTCGAGACCCGCAATCTGAAGCCGAACGATTGTACGTTGAAGCACAACAGTTCGAGAAGTTCGGCGACCGCATGACAAGCCTCGACAAGTATGAAGCGATGGCACAGGTCCTAAAGAACGATGACGAAAATCGCCCCTTCCTCAACTTGGCTCGTCGGCAAAGTTCAAAGATTAAAAAGCAGATCGGCACAAAAAGTGACCGAGCAGAATTTGTGCGAAATCAAATCGAGTCCGCGACCGAACTGATGCAAAACGGCCACAAACTTGAAGGCACTCGCAAACTGCAAGCAATCGTCCGTCTGTATGGGAATCATCCAGAATTCGCAGACTTGACCGAACTCGCCCAAGCCCAGCTCAACAGCAATATGAACGTCACTGACAAAAATTAGATTGGTTATGTGGCATCATACTCTAGCTTGATTACGGTCCAACCGCCCAGCGATTGAGTTCTTTGTTTTGATTGAGCGAGCGAGGGTGCGGCTTAATCTACTGCTAACTAGAACTCAGCAATTGATCGAGACCACTGGATATCTGACCGCGACTCAAAACGTAGTCAAAGCCGGCAGCTTGGGCGGCGGCAAGTCTTTCGACGTGAACATGCGGACCGAAACCGATGAGTTTGCAGCTGGTCGATTCTCTGAACTTCGCGAGGTCGAGACCTTCCAACTCTAAGTCGACGATCAACCAGTCGATCTCAAATTTCTGTAAGCTCTCTTCGACCGTCTTGATTCCCAAACAGGTCTGCGGGACCAGACCCGCTCTTTGGACTCCGCCATTTAATTGGCTAGAGAACATCAGGTCTTTACAAAGAACCAAGACTGTAGGAGCAGGGCGATCAGACATGAAAGTGCCAAGAGTTAGAGCCAGCAAGGGGCATTCGTTTAGCTGCACACTTTAAGTGTGCAGCTAAACTCTTTTAAATCACCGGACATGGTTGCGAAACATTAATATCAACTCTCGAACTATAATAGTGGCACAGCGCGATTGCACTCGCATCGGCAACATCGTTCGGTTCGAGAATTTTCTTCAGCCCTAGCTCTCGTTGAACGGCATGTTGCACTTGCTCTTTGGAGGCAGCCCCGTTGCCGGAGAGTAACTTCTTGATTTGCCGAGGTGTGTAATGCACAATCGGAATCGCTGCCTGTGCCGCTGCGAAGAGAATCGCTCCACGAGCATGTGCCATGAGGACAGCGGTCTTAGGATTTCGAGTCATCGAGAAAATCTGTTCGATGGCAACCGCTTCAGGTTCAAACTCAGCGATCACTTCGCTGATACCTTGACCGATTTCCAGGACACGTTCAGCGAGAGTCTTGTCCTTCGTCGATTTGATCACGCCACCCTCTACGAGCAGAGGTCGTTGCGGGGTCCGGCGAATAATGGCATAACCGGTGCGATTTAAGCCGGGGTCTATTCCCAGATACAATGAAGATTCTGGGCGGTCAAAGGCATTTCCGAGTGCCATTCCCATGGAGGAGTCCTGACGCTGATGTTGAGCATCTTGTGGCTGTCGATCATCCTGAATCACAGCGTTCTCCTCTATTAGTCGCGGTTTCATGTCTTGGAACTTTGGCAAAACTCGTAGATCTTGTCGAGGTTATTGTAAAGACATTTGTACAGGCAGTATATTCGTGACTCCTCACACTACACCTGGATCGATAAAAATCTGCAACTTGGCGAGCGGGGTAGCGTAAGGCATCAGCATATTTTTAATCTACCAGTACGTCGGACTTCCAAGTCCGACGGAAAACAGCGGACGGACAAGGATGTCCATCCTACGACGGTGCTTGGGACGTCGTTCAAGGTTGAGAGT
>JABJMI010000873.1 GCA_018659505.1 Planctomicrobium sp. | reverse complement strand
GCAAAAACTCGCCAGCGGTCAACGTGTGAACGTATTCGCTGTCAGCCGTCTGTATCATCCGAATATGATTGAGATGTTTGCTATCCAGGGTGGCTTTGATGGCTTCTGGATCGATGCGGAACATGCCAGCTTTTCTGCGAATGATATCGAAGTCGCTGCGGCTTACGCGCGTTCGGTCGACCTGGACTGCTTTGTGCGAATTCCGCCTAACGACTATTCATTAGTCACCAGATGTATTGAATCTGGTGCAGAAGGCGTCATGGCTGCCATGATTACTTCGGCTGCACAGGCGGAAGAATTCGTGCAATGGTCGAAGTTTGCTCCACGCGGAAAGAGGGGCTTGAATGCCGGTTGTCACAACGGTTCGTTCGGGACGCGTCCAGTCGCAGAGTTCTGTGCTGATGCTAATGAACGCTCATTCGTTGCAATTCAAATCGAAACGCTTCAGGCTCTCGAAGAATGCGACCAAATCGCTGCGATTGAAGGAGTCGATCTTCTCTTCATTGGTCCCTCAGACTTGAGTCAAGCTCTCGGAGCCACGGGCGATTTCATGCACGAAGATTGCATCGCAGCGATCAAAAAAGTCGCTGCCGCTTGTGAAAAACACGGCAAGACATTCGGAGCCGTAACAACTACCCCTGAACATGCACATATGCTTGCAGAGTTCGGCTGCAAAATGATTTCACCGACCAATGATATCAGAACTTTTAACGCTGGAATTAAAGCAGTGAAAGAAAGCTTCAAAGAGTTCTTCTAAAATTACACGCCACCATCATTGAATGAATAGGAAGGCTTGCGGGAGCATGCCCTACAAAAAATGCCACTTGAAGAACAGATCAACGAATTCCTAAACGGCTTATCTTTTGCCGTCCTGGGAGCATCTCCGCGGCGGCATAAGTATGGGAATAAGGTTCTTCGCTGTTATCTCCAGAATGGTCGAACTGCTTATCCGATCAATCCGAGTGTATCAGAAGTTGAAGGTGTGGAAGCGTATGCATCGCTGAGCGATCTGCCTGAATCGGTTCATGCAATTTCAATCATCACTCCGCCTGATGTGACAGAACAAATTGTCGAAGATGCAATCGAACTCGGGATTCAGCACATCTGGATGCAGCCGGGAGCGGAGAGTAGTATTGCGGTCGAACGAGCAGAGCAAGCAGGCATCAATGTGATTTCAGGTGGTCCATGTTTGCTTGTCGTTTTAGGATATCACGAGGCAGTCTAGGAACGGACGTTTTGCCGGACACTTCAAGTGACCGGCTAAACTATCACCATAGTTAAAGTGGAATCATTCAGTGAAGCGATTCAAACTCAGGAATTGAATTGCTTGATCGGTTTCGTAATGAATGGCGAGATCAGCCAGCACCTTGCCTAGGATCGAAACGAACTTAAACCCGTGACCGCTGAAGCCGGCGCCGAAGCAGACGTTTTGGTAATCGGGGTGTTGATCCACAATGAAATGCTCGTCTGGAGTCATTGTGTACATGCAAACTGAGAATGTCACGGGATGTGGATCGACTTCAGGCATCGCATCTTGCAAGAACTGAAGTACTGGCGCTAGGTCAGCTTCATGATTCTCTTTATCGAGTTGCGACGGGTCTTCAACCGGCGTTCCACCAGTATGTTCGCAAACTTTGACGACTGTTCCATCTATTGAGGGAAATCCGTAAAAGAACCCGGTAGGCGTTTGGTAGCCGAAACACGAACTCCCGTAGGTGTAATCGTAAGCGTCGGACCTCACGGGAAACCAGTACATCACTTTTCGTACCACTGACAGTTGCGGAGCTTGGGGCAACGATGACAAAAGCCGACTCGCCCAGGCACCAGCTGTGATGATTAGTGCATCAGCTTCGAAGGTCTCATCTTTGGTCCAGACCTTCGCTGACTGTCCATCTGATTCCCAGTGCGTCACTTCGTGGTTCCAGCGAAACTCAACACCTCGTGCTTCTGCTCCAGCGACGTAAGTCTCAACACAGCTCTCCACATTCAGAAATCCCCCATCGACTTCATAAATCGTTTCGGTATTTTCAGCGAATTGAAACCCTGGAAAGCGGTCTTCGTATTCCTCTTCAGGGACTTCTTCTAAATCGAGACCATTATCAATTGCAGCTTGTCTGGTTCCGGCGATGAGATCGCTCTCTGGTGTCCCATTGAGCATCAGTCCGCAAGGCACAATTAAGTCTCGTTGCGAAGCTTGTTCGAGTTTGTCCCACAGCTTATATGCCTGCTGCAATAGCGGAACATAATCGGGATGTTGGTAGTAGGCTTTGCGAATGACTCGCGTTTCGCCATGCGAGCTGCCCTTGTTGTGGCCACGTTCGAACTGTTCGAGAACAAGAACCTTCTTGCCTTGCCTTGCAGCGTAGTATGCCGCGCTGCTGCCGAATCCACCGCCACCGATAATAATGAGATCGTATTTAGACATTCATGAATCCGTCAGCTACTCTGATTTATTGAAACGTGTTTCCAGCTTAGCAGCACACTTCATTGTGTGCTGCCCATTGTGCTTACAAATGATAGAAAAACGTGCATGGGACGTACAAAAATAATTCTTTTGACAAAAGACTTGTCAAATTTTGTACGTCGGTTGCAGCGAAGAGGAACCCAACACGTAGAACGTTGAAGAACGTCGTCGAATGTTACGATGATGATTTCAGTTTTCATACATGATCATGTTGGGTTACGCGAATTTCGTGGATTTTCAGTTTGACAATGAAATCGAATTTCTTGTCTCGCTCAAACCCAACTCTTCATTGGCTTCACCCAACCTACGGATCTCTGCAAATCGATCATGGCAACGCGGCAACAGCAATCGTTGCAATTCTGCCTGCAAGAGAATTGACGGATCCTTTTCCATCTGGATGAACACGGTTGCTCAAGAAGATAACATACAGTTGTTTCTCAGGATCAATCCATAATGCTGTTCCCGTGAAGCCACCATGACCGATTGCCTGATCGCTGAGTAGGTCTCCTTTGTTGGAAGAGTAGCCTGTTTGCTTATCCCATCCGAGTGAGCGAATTCCGCTGGAGACTTCAATAGGTGCAATCATCTTCGCAACAGTTTTCGGTTTTAGAATACGAACTCCATCCAGTTCACCTTCATTCAAAATCATCTGTGCATAGCGTGATAGATCTTGTGCGGTCGAGAACAACCCAGCATGACCAGCGACTCCGTCCATTTCATAGGCGCGGGGGTCATGGACCTCGCCTTGCATCCAGGCGTCATTTCGTTCTTGAGTGATCGCCGCCCGTGCTTTCAAATCTTCCGCTGGAACGTATCCCGTTTCCGTCATCTTCAATGGTTGGAAGAGGTGCTTAGAAGTGTACTCATCCTCCCTCAATCCGCTGATTGTCTCGATGAGTTCGCCTAAGACGATGAAGCCAACGTCGCTGTAGATGAATTGTTCTCCGGGGGAAGCACGCAAGGTTAAGTCATTGATTTTTGCGAAGGCGGTTTCTCGCCCTTCTAGGTAATCTTTCAATGAATTGTCAGGGATGAGACCGCCTTGATGAGTCAGCAATTGCTTGATCGTGATTTTGTCTTTTCCATGTGAATTGAATTCCGGCAGGTATTTGGAAGCTGGAGCATCGAGGTCAATGAGCCCCTCTTCAGAGAGTTTCAAAATGCTGGTCGCAGTTGCGATTGGTTTTGTCAGCGATGCGAGATCGAAGACGGTATCGACCGTCATCGGTGATTTCTCTGGTTTGACGTGGCGATTGCCGAACGCCTTCTCGAAGATGACTTCACCTTGATACCCAACTCGAACGACGCAGCCAGGCATGTTTCCTCGACGCAATCCATCAGCGACAACTCGGTCAATTCGAGTGAGTCGGCTGCTGTCGACAGTTTCTGCGGACCTTGACTGGGCAAAAGAATGTTGTGATACAATCAGACAAAATGCGACCAATACGAGAGTTCGGGAAGCCTGTTTAAGGCGCTGTTCTCGGAGTTTTATTCTTAACATTCGTTGACCTCGCGGCAGATTTGGTTCAGTAAATTTTGTGGCGGAGGATCAGTCTACAATAATTCCTTGATCTTCTGTACCAGTCATACGTTCCGTTAACGAGCCTTAACGATTAATCTTCTACCTTGATTGTTTT
>JABJMI010000447.1 GCA_018659505.1 Planctomicrobium sp. | reverse complement strand
GCTGCATAAACAGAACTTCAAGAATCCTCTGCTCTCTCTGCTTCCTCCTGTTCAATCCTATTCCGTGAACGGCTACGAAAATTGGAGAATTATTTTCCTGCCCGTATCTGCTTGCTTTTATCTACCAGTCCAACTTTGGTCATATCGAAAGGGACGAATCCAAGTTTCAGTGCGGGTGAATCTGGCTTAAGTCGGAAGTCGCCATTTGCAGGATCAACGAATAGCGGATCGACTGCGAGGCTGTGTGCGTCAACATCATCTCGTTGTTGTTTCTCCAGCATCTGATTTCCCAAGTCGTGATTACTTGCACAAAAATAGATATTCTGGTCGGTATCGGCTTGCTTCGATTCTGCCAATCCTCTTCCTCTTCGGTCCTCGGTGGTCCGCCCTCTCCCGGGAGGCAGTTCATCAATGAAACTGCAAGGTTCGGAGGAAGAATAAAAAATATTCCACTTGATCGTTGCCCCAGTGAGTGGTCCTTCTCTAACGGACAGATAATAACCGCGAGGCGGCGCGATCACGTCTGCGACAATATTGTTTTCAACGTGAGTGTTCAACTTCATCAAAATGCCTTGCGAAGTACATTTGTAAATTAAGTTTTCAGCGATGGTCGTATCCATCTGTCCGCCATCGGTGCGGATCGCAGCCTGCATAATCATTGGAGCGACCAGATGATGAATGTAATTTCGGCGAATCACGTTGCCCGCACCTGCTCCACGAATGTAGATTGCATTACCATCGCCAAGTTCTTCCATCGCGTGATGGATCTCGTTGTACTCGATCATATTGTCGTGTGTGTGAAGGAAGGGACGGACATCATCCAGCTTTGGTCTCTTCGGCAACCCAATGATCTCATGCTGCCTGATTGTTCTGCCAAGTTCCCGACCCCGTTTTGTGAAGAAGTCCGTCATGCAGCCAGAGAGAATGATTCCGGTGTAGGGAGTGTGATGCACTAGGTTATTCGCAACGCGATTTTCGCCGCTTTGCCAGACCATGATGCCGGGCGAGTGCGAATAGATTCGACCGGTATGGTGAATATGGTTGTTGTAAACGAGGTTCTTTCGATTCACGTCTTTGGTTCCGGGACCATATCCACATAGTAGAATTCCCGTTCCACCGATGTGTTCGATAAGGTTGCCGGAGATTTTGTTTTGTTGTCCGTGTAAGTCGACACGGATTGCTCCGCTGCCGGTATGAGCGAAACGGCATTGCTCGATCGTGCAATTCTCCGTCCCTCGCAACCGAACCAGTGCATTCGCTTTATCGTGCATGTCCCAGTCGTGTTGCAGCCCTGCATCATCAGCGGCGATGCTGTAACGCTCTCCGTGCATGAACGTCAGACCTCGAAAGCACAGGTTCCGAACCGGTTTGTCCTGCGGTCCTGCCTTGTCAACTTCGCCTTCAATGCGGATCAACTCGGTCAGCTGCGGAGCCAATACCGGTGAGTCATTCCGTGGCCATAGGTAAAGCTTGCCTTCTTTCGTATTCAAAACCCATTCACCTGGTTCGTCGAGTTCTTCCAGCGTATTCTCGACCCAACACGATTCCGTGTCTCTCAGGAAGTGGAGCGAGTCCATCACATAAGTTGCTTCGATAGATGTGTGAGCAAATTGCTTCTGTTCGTCCACCGATTTCAACGGTAAGATATTCACAATCCAAGCGTGATGAGGACGAACGACGATTTCCACATCTTCCACATTCGACCAATTCTTCATGCGTCCAGCTGGAAAATGAAGTTTGTCACGACCACTGCCCTTCAGAGGGATAAAGCCCTTTGAACGTGCACGCGGCAGAAGACCATCCGCGTCGAATAGTGCATGGAAGCGACCAGACACATCTGCCACTTGCACCTTGCCGTTGGCTTCTTTCGAGAGCCCCGGAAGTTCAGTTGTAACAGGTTTCCAATTCTTGATCTCTTGACCTGCACTGAAGACCGGCGACTCTTCGGGATAAGAGGCGTAGGTGATAGTCGAGTCACCTTGTCCTGAATCTTGCAGTCCAAATACCACTGTTTCGGACAGCTGATAAGTTCCTTCACGTACAAGAACGAGCACATTTTCTGATCGACTCTTACCTGATTCTCGCACGGCATCCCGCGCGCGTTCGAGTGTCGCGAATGGTCCGTCCGATTGATTCTCAGTTGGGTCTGAAAGCGTTCCCGACCAAGCATCTGATCCATTTGGAGAGACATAGAAATCAGCAGTTGGTTCGGCGGCAGTGCAGAGACTTTGCGACATTCCGATGCACAACAGCACTATGGCATAAAGTATTTTCATACGTTTCTAATTCTCGCAATTGTGTCAGGCAGGGACATGGGGCAGGAAGATTCTGAGGCTTGCATTTTCTTGCCCCTATCTTCCTGCCAAACTTACGATGTCATAATGAATGTCACTTTGGGCAATACTGCTGTCATCATTTGTTTTGCTTCGATATTTTCTTTCTAGCTCTGGACAGACTGTTTTTACTTGGATTTGCTGGTAATGATCTCTTCCAAGCGTCCAGTTTCTCGGACAATTGATGAGCGACTGCAGGATAGTCGGTCGCGACATTGTGTTTTTCCGACCAATCGCTTTCCAAGTCGTATAGCTCCAACTTGTTCTGTTCTTTGTTGACCAACAGTTTCCACTTGCCATCACGAATGCCGATTGATGGCCAAGTATAGTCCTGATTGTCTCCGCCTCTCCATTCCCAGAAAATCGGCTTGGTCCGCTGTAATGGTTCCCCCTTGAAGGCTGTGAATGCACTTTGACCATCCGGCTTGTATCCGTCTGGCAAGGACACATCGGCGACTTCCAAAAAGGTCGGCAGCAGATCAACTGCGGTTAGGATGGATGTTGTATCCGTTTTCCCAGACGGCACAACTCCGGGCCAACGCACGATGAAGGGGACACGAATTCCGCCTGCGAAGAGTGAGCGTTTCTTGCCCTTTAGTCCGCCGGTTTCGCCAACAGAGTAGTAGCCGCCAAAACCACTCGATTCGTCCTTGCCATGGTATTTGTGCTTAGCGTCTCTGGTGAACTCAGGTCCATTGTCGGTGGTGAACACAACGAGTGTGTTTTCGTCGATGTCCAACTCTTTCAACAACGTGAGGATGCGACCGACACCTTCATCCCCTTCTGCAATGATCGACGCATACACTCTCTTCTGCTCATCAAGATCCTTAAACTGTTCAAGGTATTTCTTCTGCGGAAAGTGTGCCAGATGCGCCTCGTGCAGCCACAAGTTGACGAAGAATGTCTCATCTTTGAAATCCCGAATTAAGGCTTCCGCATGATCCACCGAAGCCAGTCCGCTTTTCTTTATTTCGTTTTTACCTGAACCATTGAATGTCGCAAAGCGGTCATAGCCATACGCATCTTCGGTCGGTGAGTCACCAACGCTGCCAAGGTGCCACTTTCCAAAATGCCCAGTCTTGTATCCTGCGTTCTTTAACATACGAGGCAGCATTGGAGCCTGTGGATCAAGCCAATCAGGCATTCCTCTATTCATGTGAGCTTTAACGCTCTGGAAATGCTGATGCACACAATGCCGAGCAGGAAACTGCCCAGTCATCACAGCGACACGACTCGGCGAACAGACCGGACTGTTCACGGTAAAGTTCGTGAAATCCATTCCCTCTTTCGCCATTTGGTCGAGGTGAGGAGTTTTGCAGAACGTGCTGCCATGGATCCCGACATCACCGTACCCCCAATCATCGGCAAAGATGAAAATGATATTAGGACGATCATCTGCGTTGGCTTCGCTTGTTAGCCCCATCAGACTGAGCGAAGTGATGATAATGGTGAGGAAACAAACTGAATATTTCATGAATCGAGTCCGCTTGAAAATTCTGTAGCCGTTCACGGAAAAAAGATTGAACAGGAGGAAACAGAGAGAGCAGAGGATTGTTTAACGTCTGTTTCGACGTGTTGGGGAGTCACAAGATGGCACATACTGGATTTTTCGAAAAGCTAATAGAATGGAAATTCCACAAACCTTAGTCTTGTGCAATAATGCCATCGAATAACATTAACAAAGAAGTTCGCCTGCCCTAATTGCCAGTCGATCAAATGGATTCTCTGCTCCCTCCGCGACCTTCTGTTTTTTTAAAAACAGACAACGTGAACTATAACAAAATTCTTTCTGTAGTAACTTCTCGCAATTCAATTGAAATCACTTTGTGCGCTCCGTTGAAAAGCATTTATTGCTTGGCATGTCCGGGAGTGTTGTCTTCCAATCTGCGAGCATGGTTTTCAATCGTTCGACTTCTTCTTTTTGAGTAGCTTGAAGATTGTCTGCTTCAAGGCGATCTTTGGGGAAATGGAAAAGTTCGATCTGCTGAGGATCTTTACCGAGCAGAAGTTTCCATTTGCCTTCACGTACTGCGAGAGTGGGCCAGTTGGTGCCACGTTTGGAGGCAGAATTCCATTGCCAGAAAATCGGTTTCGTGCGGACAGATGAAGGTTTACCAAACAACGCAGCTGATTGATCGACTCCGTCTGGAGTGTAATCCACCGGGAGTTTTGCTCCTGCCATCGCACAGAATGTTGGCAGTAAATCAACGGCTGTAATCGGAGTGATGTCGTCGATCTTGCCGGCAGCGATTTGACCAGGCCATCTAGCGATAAACGGGACGCCTATTCCGCCCTGCAAAAGTGATCGCTTTCGACCGCGATGACCGCCCGTTGTGCCGACTGAAGCAAAGCTGCCAAAACCGGGACCTGTCGATTCGTCGTCTGTGTTTCTGTGACTGGGTGGCCCTGTGTTTTCTGGTCCGTTGTCTGAACTGAAGATGACAAGTGTGTCCTCGGCAAGTTCTAATCGGTCAAGAGTCTCAAGAACTTGTCCAATACGAGCATCGGCGTGGGCAAGCACGGCTGCGTAGATTTCGTCGGGTTCGTTCTTAAGGTGGGAGAATTTCTTCATGAATTCCGGTTTCGGATAGTGCGGTGTATGAGGTTCATGAATCCACAGATTGATGAAAAATGGTTTCTTCTCGGAGTGGCTCTTCTCAATGAATTTGATGGATCGTTTGACGTCATCGTGAACAGGCATTTGTGGTCCAGAACAATTAAAGGCTCCGTATTCGTCATAGCCGTAATTGATAGGAAGCGGCGCGTCTTTGACCATGATGTTGGTCAGATGCCACTTCCCGAAATGTGCCGTCGCGTAGCCAGCTTTCTGAAGTAATCGTGGCAACAACACTGTCTGCGGATCGAGCCAGTCCGGCATCTGACGCTGTTCATGACTTTCGACGGTCGCAAAGTGTCCGTGGATGCTGTGCCGTGCAGGAAAATGCCCCGTCATCACCGCTGCCCGACTCGGTGAACAAACACCGCTGGCGACGGTGAACTGATAGAACTCGGTCCCTTCAGAAGCGAGACGATCCAAATTCGGCGTTTTCAGATATGGATGCCCGTGGCAACCAAGATCACCCCAACCCCAGTCGTCAGCGAAGATGAAGATAATGTTCGGCTTCTCTGGTCCAGCTGCGTCTACACTGACCGGCACGAGAAAGATGGTAGCGAGCCAAAGATAAAACAATGAATTGGTTAGCTTTGGTATAAGAGTCACCTTGGGGCCATTGTTGTCATTCTGCGATTCAATATTGAGCCTACTTAAAATCTTGTTCATTGCTCGTGGTCTGTCCTAGTTGGAGAGATTGTGGTGGTAGAAAAATACTAAACAAATTCTAAATGCCCATGTTTCATTGCCTATCAAAGTTTCCCAACTTGAACGGCTGCTCCCATGTT